>NZ_JAZHLI010000013.1:0-93732 GCF_036549475.1 Aurantimonas sp. A2-1-M11
CGGAAACCGCTGGTGACCACCGCGCCGCCAATCTCGTCCTACAGCGCGATGAAAGGCGCGGACGAGATTGGCGACGCTATCGCCGAGCTACACCACCTGTGGGGACACGACCGATGGCCTCGCTAAACCCCTTTGCAACAAAAAGAAAAAAGGCACCGTCAGGGACCTCGTCTCGGGTTAGCGATGGGCAAGTGGCGGATGGGGTGGGATTCGAACCCACGGTACGGTCTCCCGCACGCCGGTTTTCAAGACCGGTGCCTTCAACCGCTCGGCCACCCATCCGTGCCTCGATCTCGCTGGCATGCCACGGGGTTGCGGTTGGCCGAAACGGCCTTGGCTGCCGGCTTGCCGTCGAGCGGTCATGCGCGCTGGCTTTACCGCCTGCCGGATCGCAAGGTCAAGCTGGCCGACCGGGGCACCCGCGCCGTCAACTTTCTTCCAGCCAGCCCGCCTCCATGGTCAGCGATGCCCGGAAGACGTACCTGCCGGCCTCGTCGCGCGCGGTCACCGTGATCGTATGCTGTCTGCCTTCGGGATCCAGACCCCTCGCCATGTCGGGAAGTGCCTCGAGTGCGGTGTTGCGCACAGCTTCCCGGTTTGCGCATTCAAAGCCGATATCGTCTTCGATGAACGCGTCCCGATCCTGGACGTCGAAGAAATAGAGGGGCATCAATGTCTCCAGCCGATGCATTGCGGTCGTCCGTAACGTTCCGGCGCCCGTTTCGAGCCGGCAGGGCGAAAGAAATGATCCAGGACTACCTGCGCAGGGCGGGATCAAGGTGCAAATAGAGGGGATCAAACTGCGCGACCTTCTGCAGCCGCGTCAGATCATGCACGATCATCTCCCGCTTCTGAACGGTGATCAGCCCTTCCTCGCGGAGGTCACGCAGGGTCCGATTGACCTGAACGATGCTCAGACCCATCGCGTCGGCAAACTGCTCCTGGGTGATCGGCATGCGGATGGGGTCTTCCGCCAGGCCCACGGCATCGAGCCTGGTATAGAGTTCGCACAGGATGTGGGCGATACGGGCATGTGCCGGCAACCGGCCAACGCAGCGCACCCATGTGCGGGAGATCGACGCATCAATCAGCGTTTCCCGCCAGAGCGCAGCCGCTGCGATGCGGTTGCGATCGCACAGATCCAGAATGGCCGCGTGCGGAATCTTGGCGAGCGTAGCGGGGGTGATGCTGGCTACGCTGTGATCCATTGTGGGCAGATGCAGCGTCTGGAGATCCGGAATGTCGCCGGGCACATAGAAGGAGAGGATCTGGCGCCTGCCGTCCCGGGTGTCCTGGAACCGGGCGACGTACCCTTCGAGAACGAGCAAGCAATGCTCGACGCGGTCGCCTTCGTGGCTGATCGTCTCGTTTCTTCCGTACTCCCGCACAATGGCGGGCAACATATGAAGATCCTGCAGGTCAGAGGCGCTCAGCCCGGAAGAACGCTCGAGCCTCCGGATGAGAATATCGGCGTGTCCCAGGCTTGCGAGCATGCAGGTCTCCGTTGTCGACGAGTAACCCAACGACTGCACCCGCGTCCTGTTCCGATCTCGCCTGAATGGATGAGCGTTCGCAGCGTCGCCCCTGTTTGCCATGATCAGCCGGCTCTCGGCATGACAGGACGGACTGCTCGGCGCCGTCGCCCCGCAAATCACAAAGGTCAGCGTCGGCCCGCTGCAGGCGTTGCGCGGGAACATTGCGGCATCGACAATGTGGGACGGTCGAGGCACGCCGTCCCTCGCGGATCGCGAGTTGCGCATCCAGCAACAAACCGGCGGGTTTTTGCCAAGGCCGAGGTCCGATGGTCGACCGGACGCCAAGGCGTGACTGTAACAATTCGTGAACTTACGATGATGCGCTCGCGATGCCGGTCCGACTATGGCGGGATTGTGGCGTTTCGTACCGGAAAAGGCGGTCGCGTACACATGAGATGGCGTCCGCGCAGTCACCAGCCAGACGATGCGCGGCTGTTCGGAGTCAACGCGTTAGGGGCATTTCGCGAGCATCGGCGCCGGTACGGGTCGCTCTTGGAGCGGGCGGTCATCCGGCCGCAAGTGCGATGAGCGCTGCGCCGTGCGCCATGACAAGTCAAGCCGGATCCAGTCCGCGGAAACCACTCTGGGCTCTCTGCCGGTTTGCCCGAGGAGTTCAGTCTTTGGTAAGGTCCAGCCTGCATGGGGGCACAGGTGCCGGGGCTGCCGATCAGGTGTACCCTGCTGTGTATCGAGTGAATGGAAGGGGCGCAGCATGGGCATTGCCGCTGCGAGACTGAAACGAGACGGGCTGATAACAGGTCTGGTCGTTTCGTCCGGGATGTTTATGGCGGGCTGCACGGGGGCGCAGTCGCCGGTCGAGGAACTTGCCGACATCAGTACCACGGTGAAGTTCGATTCCCGCACCTTCGGCGTGCCGGCCAGTCCGCGCGTCACGACTGCCAAGCGCGTACCCAAGGGCGGCGGTCGCTCGCAGGTCGGCAAGCCCTACAAGGTGCGCGGCAAATGGTACTATCCCAAGGACGACCCGGGCTATTCGAAGACCGGAACCGCGTCCTGGTACGGACCGAACTTCCATGGCCGCCTGACCGCCAATGGCGAAGTCTACGACATGCATGGCCTGTCGGCGGCGCATAAGACCTTTCCGCTGCCGTCCTACGCCATGGTCACCAATCTGGAGAACGGCAGCCGCGTGATGGTCCGCGTCAACGATCGCGGTCCGTTCGCCCATGGCCGCGAGATCGACCTGTCCGCCGTTGCGGCGGATCTGCTCGATTTCCAGAATGCCGGGACCGCCGAGGTGAAGGTCGACTATGTCGGCCGCGCGCCGCTGGAGGGCGACGACACCCAGATGCTGATGGCGAGCTACGAGCCGGCCCCGGGCAGCGAGCCCTATGGCGACACGATCATGGTCGCATCGGCCGAGGGGGCGATCGGGCCGCAGCGGGGCATCGGTGCCAGCGTGACGGCCTATGGTGCACAGGCCGGGCTGCCCGGCGTCCGTCCGATGGTGGGCGAGAGCGAGGGCAGGGGAGCCGGGTCGGGCCAGGGCTTCGACCTGCGCCGGCTGCTGCCGTTGGACGGCCTTTCGTCATTCACCAGTTCCTACGCCCCGGTACCGTCCGGCGGCGGCGCCGGCGATGCCCTGTCGGCGGCGATCGATGCCGAACCCGAGCGCATCGCCATCGGGACCATCGCCGGCGATCTCGCCGCGCGGGTTCGCAGCGTCGTTCTCGGTCACGGCCGCCTCGTCGAAGACGGTGTCCCCGGCGAGGCTGGCCTTGCCGCGACGCTCGTCGTCGATCGCGACGTCGACACGGACGCGCTGCTGCGCCGGCTGTGGCAGGTGGGCGCCGAGGATGCCTTCGTCGTCCGCGACTGAGGCGACCGTCAGCGGAGACGCTTCCGCCATGCCGCGGTGGCTGCGTAGCGGAGCTTCCCGGCTGTGGCCCAGTCCTTGCCCGGTACCGGCTTTGCAACCCGGCTGGACGAATGCACCGGCGGACCGGTTGCGAAGGCCTCCGGCACCGGCCTACAGTCCGGCCACTTCCAGTGCCCGCGGATTCCCCCGCCGGCACGCAAGCTGGACACCGATGACAGACGCATTTTCGTTCAAGACCATCCTGTTCGTCGCCAGCCTGGTGCTGCCGCTGGCAGGAATGAGCGATCGTGCCTTTTCCCAGGCAGACGACGCCGTTCCGCGCATCGAGACCACGGCGCGCGAAGCGCTGCTGGTCGACGGCAAGACCGGCACGGTGCTGTTCTCCAAGAATGCCGACGCGCCGTTCCCGCCGGCCTCGCTCGCCAAGATGATGACGATGGAAATCGTCTTCGCGGCGATCACGGACGGCTCGCTGTCCCTCGACACCGAGTTTCCGGTCAGCGAGCATGCCTGGCGGACGGGCGGCGCGCCCTCGCGCACGTCCACCATGTTCGCCGAACTGAAGTCGCAGGTGCCGGTCTCGGCGCTGATACGCGGCGCCATCATCCAGTCGGCCAACGACGCGGCGATCGTCATCGCCGAGGGGATGGAAGGCTCGGAGGCGGCCTTCGCCGAACGCATGAACGCCCGGGCGCGGGAACTCGGCATGATCAATTCGCGCTTTGCCAACCCGACCGGCCTGCCGGCGGACGACCAGTATGTCACCGCCCGCGACCTGATCACGCTGGCCCGGCACATCCGCTCGACCTATCCCGCACTCTACGCGATCTATGCCGAGCCGGCCTTCGAGTGGAACAAGATCTTCCAGCGCAATCGCAATCCCCTGCTGTCGATGGATATCGGCGCGGACGGGATCGAGACCGGCTTCACCGAAGCGTCGGGCTACAGTCTCGTCGGCGCGACGCGCGACGCGGGACGCGTCACCTTCGTGGCGATCAGCGGCACGGAGACCGCGCGCGACCGGGCGACGGAAGCCCGGAAGCTGCTGCTCTGGGCCAAGGACTCCTTCGCGACGGAAACTCTGTTTCCGGCCGATGAGATCGTCGGCTCGGCCAATGTCTTCGGGGGTGTTTCGGGCAGTGTCGCGCTGGCTGCGCGCGAGCCGGTCGAGGCCTTGCTGCCCGCCGATGCGCCGGAGCTCGTCAGCCTGCAGATCCGCTATCTGGAGCCGCTGCTCGCGCCGATCGCGGAAGGCCAGGCCGTTGCCTCGCTGGACATTCTGGTAGAAGGAGAGCCGGTGCTTTCGCGCGATCTCCACGCCGCCCATGCGGTGGCTGCCGGAAGCTTCACCGACCGCGCGCTCGGCGCGGTCAGGGAACTGGCCGTCGGCTGGCTCCGGCAGTTCTGACCTTCGACGCGGACCGCATTTGACCCGATACTTCATCACATTCGAGGGCGGCGAGGGCAGCGGCAAGACGACCCAGATTGCCCGCCTCGCCAACCACCTGCGCGCCGAGGGCCAGGAGGTCGTCACGACCCGCGAGCCCGGCGGATCGCCCGGTGCGAATGCGTTGCGGCACGTGATCCTGTCCGGCGCCGCGGAGCGGCTCGGTGTCGAGGTCGAAGCCATGCTGTTTGCCGCCGCGCGCGCCGACCACGTGGATACGCTGATCCGCCCGGCGCTCGAGGCAGGCAAGATCGTCCTCTGCGACCGGTTCCACGATTCCACCCGCGTCTATCAGTTCCTGGATTCGGACCTCGATCCCGGTACCATGGACGCGTTGGAACGCGCTGCCCTGGGCGATCTTCTGCCGAACCTGACGATCATCCTGGACGTGCCGGCAAGCATCGGCGTCGAGCGGGCGCGCCAGCGCCGCTCCGACCATTCGCCGGACCGCTTCGAGAAGGAGGACGAGGCACTGCACGAGCGGCGCCGGCAGGCCTTCCTGAAACTGGCCGAGGACATGCCGGAGCGCTGCGTCGTCGTGGACGGGACGCAGGACGAGGAGACCGTGGCCGAAGAGATCGGCGCACTGGTCGACGATCGCCTGGGCGCGGCGCGTCTTGAGGCTCTCGGCCAGTCGCTGGGGGCGGGAAAGACCGGCCGATGAGCGACGTGGCGTTGGAGCTTCCGGTCAGCCACGACGATTTCGACGGGGTTCCGCCACCGTCCGCCACACCGGCCCTTGTCGGCCACCGGACCGAATATGGCGAGCTGGTGGCCGCGGAACGGGCAGGGCGGCTGCACCATGCCTGGCTGTTCCAGGGGCCGCGCGGTGTCGGCAAGGCAACGACCGCCTTCGCCTTCGCCCGCCACCTCCTTTCGACCCGAGGGGACGACCGCACCGAGCCGCCGGCCTTCGATCCGTCGGATCCGGTGATGCGCCAGATCGCGCTCGGCACCTTTCCCGGCCTTGTCCATCTTACCCGGCCGCCGGTCGAGAAGGGGACCGGTTTCCGCACCCAGATCACCGTCGAGGGGGTGAGAAAGCTCAACCGGTTCTTCCAGGCCACCGGCGCGCAGGCGAGCTGGCGCGTCGCCATCATCGACCCGGCGGACGACATGAACCGCAGCGCAGCCAATGCGCTCCTGAAGATCCTGGAGGAACCACCGGCACGCTCGGTCTTCCTGATCATGAACCACGCGCCCGGCCGGCTCCTGCCGACCATCCGGTCGCGCTGCCGCACTCTGCGCTTCGACCCTCTCGGCAACGATGCGCTGGCGGCGGCGGTCGCGGCGGCGCTGCCAGGCGCCGGCCGTGAGGAGATCGTCGCCGCGGCGGCGCTCAGCGAAGGCAGCGTGCGGCAGGCCATCTCGCTGATTGCCCATGGGGGAATCGAGATCCGCCAGTCGCTGCAGACCCTTGTCGCCGCGGACAGGCCGGACTGGAACACCATCCATTCCATGGCCGACACCCTGACTCAGAAGGGGCGGGAGCAGGCCTACGAATTCCTGATCGCCGCGCTCCTGTCGGCGACGGCGGAAGCGAGCGAAGCGTGCCTGGATGCAGGCGACGGCGCGGGCGCAGCCGCGCTTGCGGCGCTGTGGCAGGACGAGACCGCCAGGCTGCGCGAAGCGGCGGCCTACAATCTCGACCGCAAGCAGGCGTTGCTGACCCTGTTCGACCGGTTCTATCGCTGCCGCGCGACGGCGAGGGCCGCCTGAGCCTCCACCGCGGCAGGTTTTGCCCCCCGGTCGATTGAGCCCCCGCCGGCAATGCACTATGTCGCACGGACCACGTCGCCTATCGTACGGAGTTTGACGACAGCCCCATGGCCGAACGCTTCTACCTGACCACCGCGATCTCCTACCCGAATGGTCGTCCGCATATCGGTCACGCCTACGAGTTCATCGCGACCGACGCCCTGGCGCGGTTCAAGCGACTCGACGGCTACGACGTGTTCTTCCTGACCGGCACCGACGAGCACGGCATCAAGATGTTGCAGAGTGCGCGGGAGCAGGGCGTCAGCCCGGCCGAACTGGCCCGGCGCAATTCCGCCGAGTTCGAGAAGATGGCCGCCACTCTCGGCGGCACCAATGACGACTTCATCCGGACCAGCGAAGACCGGCACGTGGCCGCTTGCCAGGCGATCTGGACCAAGATGGCTGCCGCCGGGGACATCTACAAGGACGCCTATTCCGGCTGGTATTCGGTTCGCGACGAGGCCTATTACGGCGAGGACGAGACCGAGCTGCGCGAGGACGGCAAGCGCTACGGCCCGCAGGGTTCGCCGGTCGAATGGGTGGCGGAGGAAAGCTATTTCTTCAAGCTGTCGGAATTTCAGGACCGGCTGCTGGCGCTGTACGAAGACAATCCGGATTTCATCGGCCCGTCCGAACGTCGCAACGAGGTCATGTCTTTCGTGCGCTCGGGCCTGAGGGACCTGTCGATCTCGCGCACCACATTCGACTGGGGCATTCCCGTGCCCGGCGACGAGAAGCACGTCATGTATGTGTGGGTCGATGCGCTGACCAACTATCTGACCGCCACCGGGTTTCCGCAGGAGGGCGAGCGCTCGCCCTACTGGCCGGCGGACCTGCACGTCATCGGCAAGGACATCGTCCGGTTCCACACGGTCTACTGGCCGGCCTTCCTGATGTCCGCCGGCCTGCCGCTGCCGCGCCGGGTCTACGCCCACGGCTTCCTGTTCAACCGCGGGGAGAAGATGTCGAAGTCGGTCGGCAACGTCATCGATCCGGACGCGCTGGTCGAGGTCTACGGTCTCGACCGCCTGCGCTATTTCCTGCTGCGCGAGGTCCCGTTCGGCCAGGACGGCAATTACTCCCATGAGGCGATCGTCAACCGCACCAACTCCGAGCTCGCCAACGATCTCGGCAATCTGGCGCAGCGTTCGCTGTCGATGGTGGCCAAGCATTGCGGCGCCAAGGTTCCGACGCCCGGCGCCTTTGCCGAAACGGACACCGCGATCCTGACGGCGGCGGACGATCTCCTGCCGAAGATCCGGCCCCTGATCGACCGCCAGGAGTTGCACGGCGTGCTGGCCGCGATCATCGCCGTCGTCAGCGAGGCGAACCGCTATTTCGCAGGGCAGGAGCCCTGGGCGCTACGCAAGAGCGATCCGGCCCGCATGGAGACGGTGCTGTTCGTCACGGCCGAAATCCTGCGCCGCGTGGCCATCCTGCTGCAGCCCTTCATGCCGGAGAGCGCGGGCAAGCTGCTCGACATTCTCGGCATCGGCCCGGACGCCCGTACCTTCACCGAACTGACGCCGGACGTTCGGCTCGTCGCCGGCCACGACCTGCCCGCGCCGCAGGCGATCTTCCCGCGTTTCGTCGAGGTGGACGACGCCGCATCATGATGCCCTTTCTCGTCGACAGTCACTGCCACCTGGACTTTCCCGATTTCGCCGACGATCGCTCGGAGCTGATTGCCCGCGCGAAGAACGAGGGGGTTGGCCTGTTCGTAACGATCTCGACCTTCGTCTCCAAGATCGAGACGCTGAGGGCGATCACGCGCGATCACGAGGAAGTCTTCGCTTCGGTCGGCACGCATCCGCACAATGCCGCGGCCGAGCCGGACACCAGCGTTGAGACGCTGGTGCGACTGTCGCAGGACGAGCGGATCGTCGCCATCGGCGAGGCTGGGCTCGACTATTTCTACGACAAGGCGCCGCGCAACATCCAGGAGACGGTGTTCCGCCGGCACATTGCCGCGGCGCGCGAAACCGGCCTGCCGCTGGTGATCCACGCGCGCGACGCGGACGAGGACATGATCCGTATCCTCGAGGACGAAAGCGGGAAGGGGACGTTCCCCTTCATCCTCCATTGCTTTTCCTCGGGGCGCCGCCTCGCCGAAGTCGGCGTGGCGCTCGGCGGTTACGTCTCGTTTTCCGGCATCCTGGCCTTCAAGAAGTCCGAAGAGATCCGCGCCATCGCCGCCGACGTCCCGATGGAGCGGCTGCTGGTGGAAACCGACGCGCCGTATCTCGCGCCGCCGCCGTATCGTGGCAAGCGCAATGAGCCGGCTTATGTTCGCCATACCGCCGAGGTTCTGGCGGAGACGAAGGGCGTCGATCTGGCGACCATCGCGGGCCAGACGTCGGACAATTTCTTTGCGCTGTTCGCCAAAATTTCCGATCCGAGACCGGCTTAATCGGAGACGCGGGTGAGCGACACGCTACGGCTGACCATACTGGGCTGCGCTTCGTCGCCGGGCGTTCCGCGCATCAATGGCGATTGGGGCGCATGCGATCCGACCAACCCGAAGAACCGCCGCATGCGGTCATCGGCGCTGATCGAGCGCATCGGAAGCCAGGGCCGTACCGTCGTCGCCATCGATTGCGGCCCGGACTTTCGCGAGCAGATGCTGATGGCCGGCGTCCGACATCTGGACGCCGTGGTCCTGACGCATCCGCATGCCGACCATATTCACGGTCTGGACGATCTGCGCGGGTACATGCTGACCCAGAAGTCGCGGATCCCGGTCCATGCCGACAGCGCGACCCATGTGCGGGTGCTGGACGCGTTCCGCTACTGCTACGAGACACCGGCGGGCAGCGCCTATCCGCCCATCGCACGGCATGTCGAGATCAGCGACGGCGAACGCTTCACCGTCGACGGTGCCGGCGGGACGCTGACATTCGCGCCGTTCCGGCAGGAACACGGCTCGATCCACTCGCTGGGCTACCGGGTCGGACCGCTGGCCTATTGCAGCGACGTCAGCGACTTTCGCGCGCCGGCGATCGCCGCGATCTCCGGCGCGCGCCACATTGTCATCGACGCGCTCCAGTACCGGACGCATCCCAGCCACCTGTCGGTGGCGCAGGCGCTCGACTGGATCGCACGCCTCGGCGTTCCCGGCGCGACGCTGACCCACATGCACACTCCGCTGGACTACGACACGCTCTGCCGCGAGCTGCCGGACCATGTGCGCCCGGGTCATGACGGCCTGACGCTGGAATGGCCGCTCGAAGACTGAGCCCGGGACCCTCGGCTAGGAGCGGCATCGCAATCTCGGATCTCAGGCCAGCGGGAGCGTTCTGCACGTCCACGCACGGCAGCAGGCCCCCGCGGTCTCACATATCTGGTTCCATAATCTATCTTATGCAACTTTCTGATATGGGGTGCAGACATTGGTGTGGTTGTCGCAGTGGCTGGAACTGTCGCGAATGTGTCTCCGACACACCGATCCGCGGCCCTTCCCTCGGCGCACGCTCGCGGCTAAGCGGAAGCGATCCGCATGAGCGCTTCGGAGTTTTGACATGACGCCATCAAACGACGTGGCCCGCCTAGTCGAAATCATGGCGGCGCTGCGCGATCCGGTCTCGGGATGCCCGTGGGATGTCGAGCAGGATTTTGCGACGATCGCGCCCTATACGATCGAGGAAGCCTACGAGGTCGCCGACGCCATCGAGCGGAACGACGCGGTCGATCTGCGCGAGGAACTGGGCGATCTCCTGCTGCAGGTCGTCTATCACGCGCAGCTGGCGGCCGAGGCCGGCCATTTCGGCTTCGACGACGTGGTCGAGGGCATTACCCGAAAGATGATCCGACGCCATCCGCATGTCTTCGGCGATGCCGTTGCGCGGTCTGCAGGCTCGGCCAAGGGCCAATGGGACCGCATCAAGGCGGAGGAAAAGGCCGAGCGCGCGGCCTTGCGCGCGAAGACCGCATCCGTCGCGCTCATGCGATCCGATGCCGGCGGCGGTGGGGCCGACGCGGCCCAAACCGGGCATCTCGATGGCGTGCCGTCCGGATTTCCCGCGCTGACCTTGGCGCTGAAGGTGCAGCAGAAGGCCGCGAAGGTCGGGTTCGACTGGGACCGGCCGGAGCCGATCGTCGGCAAGATCAACGAGGAGATCGACGAAGTCGCCGAGGCTGCGGACAGCGGCGATCGCGATGCGCTGGAGGGCGAGATCGGCGACCTTTTGTTCAGTGCCGTCAATCTGGCGCGCTATCACGAGATCGATCCGGAAGCTGCGCTACGGCGCTGCGTGCGCAAGTTCCGGGGCCGGTTCCGCTATATCGAACAGGAGCTTGCGGCGACAGGACGCTCGCTGGATACCGCCGGTCTCGACGAAATGGAAGCGCTCTGGGTCGCGGCCAAGACCCGCAAGTAGCCGGCGGTCACCTGATCCCTGGCGACTACCGTTGGCGCGGTATGGATGAACTGTGCAGAGCGCCGAGACAGGGCTCGGGCGAGGTCGATCTCACGGCGATGGGATAGGCGGTGAACTTGATCCGGCATGGGCACCCTGCCCGCCGGACATGCGGTCCGGGTTCGCTTGCGTCCGGACCGCGCAGGACCGGCGCGCCGACCGGGCCGCTCAGGCCCGGCGGTGAGCGATCATCCCGGCTGCCCCGCAAGCGCAGCGAGGTCGGCCTGCTTCAGCTCGACGGATTCGCCGCAGCCGCAGGCCGAGGTCTGATTGGGATTGCGGAAGGTGAAGCCGGACCGCAGAACGGTCTCCTCGTAATCCATTTCGGTGCCCAGCAGGAAGAGCACAGCTTCCGGCGCCACCAGCACCCTGGCGCCGTCCTTCTCGATCAGGTCCTCGTTCGGCTGGGCCTCGGTCGCCAGATCGATGGTGTATTCCATGCCCGCGCAGCCGCCCTTCTTGATGCCGATCCGCAGCCCGAGCGCGTCCGCGCCCTTGCTCGACGTGATCGCCTTGACCCGTTCGGCGGCGGCATCGGTCATGCTCATCACGGTGAAGCGGCTCATGGCAGCCTCCTTTCGAGAAATTCCGTCACGCGGACACTAGCAGAAAGATGGGGCGTTCCGCGAGGCGCCACAAGGCGAAGGCTGCGTCGGCGGTGTCGCTCGCCACCGGCCGCTCAGGACCGCGACCAGAGTTCGCCGGTGGCAAGTTCGGCGGCATGGCCGTCGGGGTCGCGGAAATACAGGCTGTGCCCGCGGCCCCGCGACCATTCAACCTCGCTCTCCACCGCCACGCCGCAATCATCCAGATGCCGGCGCCATTCCTCCACCGAGCCCTCGGGTATTGCGAGGGCGAAATGGATCGGCCCCTGCCCGTCATGCGGCGGGATCGTGCCGTCCGGCATGACGACAGGCTCCAGCGTCGATCCACGGGCAAACAGGATCAGGACGGTGCCGTCCGGCAGCCGGAAGACACAGATACGGTCTTCCTCGAACAGCGGCGCCAGTCCGAGGACGGACGTGTAGAACGACCGGGACCGCGCCATGTCGTCGACATAGAGGCAGGTCTCCAGCAATCCGGACAGAGGCGGTGCCATCGCCGCGGCGTCAGAACCAGCCGACGGCGACCTGCGCCTCTTCGCTCATCCGCTCGGGTGTCCAGGGCGGATCGAAGACGAGGTCGACGCGAACCTGGCCGACGCCGTCCACGGAACTGACGGCATTCTCCACCCAGATCGGCATCTCGCCGGCGACCGGGCAGCCCGGTGCGGTCAGCGTCATCTGGACGTCGACATTGCGCTCGTCGTCGATGTCGATCTTGTAGATCAGGCCGAGTTCGTAGATGTCGGCCGGAATTTCCGGATCGTAGACGGTCTTCAGGGCGCCGACGATGTCATCGGTGAGGCGCGTGAGCTCCTCGGCCGGGATCGCCGACTGCGTGCCACCGTCGCCGGACGCCATGGCAACGTTGGCGGCCGCCGTGTCGTCCGCTGCGGGCTTGGGGTCGGCTTGATCAGTCATGCGCTCATCCCTGCGGCATCTCCCGGTCTCGCGCGGTCGCGATCCTGCGGGTCAATGCCTTCGAATTCAGTCTTGCGGCGGACTCGTTCAGGCGAAGAACCGCCTCGCCTTTTCGAGCGCCTCGGCCAGGCGGTCGATCTCGTAGGTCGTATTATACATACCAAAGGACGCCCGGCATGTGGAGGTCGCCCCGAAACGCTTCAAGAGCGGCTGGGCGCAATGGGTGCCGGCGCGGACCGCGATGCCTTCGCGGTCGATGACCATCGAGACGTCGTGGGCGTGTATCCCCTCAAGGTCGAAGGAGACGATGGCCCCCTTCCCTGGCGCGTCGCCATAGATGCGCAAGGAATTCACTGCGCGCAATCGCTCATGGGCGTAGTCGCGCAACGTTTCCTCATGAGTCGCAATGGCCTCGCGCCCGATGCCGTTCATGTAGTCCAGCGACGCGCCGAGCCCGATCGCCTGGACGATGGGTGGCGTGCCCGCCTCGAAGCGATGCGGCGGGGCGTTGTAGGTGACCGTGTCCTCTGTCACCTCGACGATCATTTCGCCGCCGCCGTTGAAGGGCTGCGTGCGCTCCAGCATCTCGCGCTTGCCGTAGAGGATGCCGATCCCGGTGGGGCCGTAGACCTTGTGTCCCGTGAACACATAGAAATCGCAGTCCAGATCCTGGACATCGACCGGCAGATGCACGGCTGCCTGGCTGCCGTCGACGAGCACCGGAATGCCCTTGGCATGCGCCATCGCGCAGACCGCCTTCACATCGACCACGGTCCCCAGGACATTGGACATGTGGGTCGTGGCGATCATTTTGGTGCGCGGCGTGATCGCACGCTCGAAGGCCGCCACGTCGATGGAGCCATCTTCCGCGACCGGCACGAAGACCAGCCTGGCGCCCTTCTTCTCGCGAATGAAATGCCAGGGGACGATGTTGGAGTGGTGCTCCATGATCGTCAGGACGATCTCGTCGCCCTCCCCGATCTCGTTCATGCCGTAGCCATAGGCCACCAGGTTGATCGCCTCGGTGGCCGAACGGGTGAAGACGATCTCCTCGGCGCTCCCGGCGTTCAGGAAGTCCGACACCTTGCCGCGGGCCGCCTCGAACTCCTCCGTCGCCTTGTTGGACAGGAAATGCAGGCCACGATGGACGTTGGAATAGTCCTCCGAATACGCCTTCTGGACCGCGTCGAGCATCGCCCGCGGCTTCTGGGCCGATGCGCCGTTGTCGAGATAGACCAGCGGCTTGCCGTAGACTTCCTTCGACAGGATCGGGAAATCGCGCCGGATGGCGTCGATGTCGTAGGCGGGACCGGCGGCAGCCATCACGTCAGCCTTCATGGCTCAGGAACTCCGTTTGCGCGCGTTTCGCCTCGGCTGGGCCGAGGAGGGGGACGGGTGCGGCCGGACATGCCGGCGCACCCGCCAGAGCGGCATTATCGCTGCTGGGTCAGCCAGGCGTCGATGCGCTCCATCAGCGCGTCCCCGGCCGCCTCGTCTTCCAGTTCCTCGACGACTTCCGCGACGAAGGCCTTCACGAGCAATGCCCGTGCCGGCTTCTCCGGAATGCCGCGGGACATCAGGTAGAACAGGTGATCGGCGTTGATCTCGCCGGCGGTGGCTCCGTGTCCGCACTGCACGTCGTCGGCGAAGATCTCAAGCTCGGGCTTGGCCGAGAAGTCGCCGTTCTCCGACAGAAGCAGCGTGTTGCACGCCATCTTGGCGTCGGTCTTCTGGGCGTCCTTGGCGACCTTGATCATGCCCTGGAATACGCCATGCCCGCCCATGACCACGTTCCGGAAGGTCTCCGTGGCGGTGGTGTTGGGCACCTGATGGCGCAGCGTCGTGGTCACGTCGACATGCTGGCCCTCGCTGAGGAGGTTCACGCCGCGAATGCGGATCTCGCTGTTCTCGCCGATCGATTCGACATGCACCTCGTTGCGCACCAGCGCGCCGCCGCTGTTCAGGACGAAGAGCTTGAACACCGCATCGGCCCCGACGGTCACGTTGAGCTGGCCCAGATGGGCAGCCGACGGCCCTTTCGCCTGATCGATGATCCAGAGCACCTCGGCCCCATCGGCGATCACCAGATGCGACACGCCGGTCGACGGTGTGCCGGTGGAATTGCCTTCGATCCGTTCGACAAACGTCGCCCTGGCGCGTTCGCCGACCCTGCAACGGGCAAAGCCGTGGCCCCGGTCCCCGGTGCCGGAGCGCAACTCGATCGGCGCGGCCAGCGCCGTGTCGGCAGCCACATCGACCGCAACGCCCGGCGCACCGAAGGCGGCATTCACGAGGCGGACGGTGTCGATCGGCCGGTCCAGATGGTTCGGCGAACGGTTCCAGTCAGCAGCCTCGTCCAGCGCCGTGATGCGCACGCCCTCGACCGTGCCGGTCGCCTCGGGGGCGCTCATCTCGACGACATGGCTGTTGTGCAGGAGCGGCGCGAGAAGCGCCGCGTCCTGGTCCCGCGTTGCTTCAACGGCCCCGGCCTCGGCGCCCGGCAGGCGGCCCATGAGGCCCCGCAGGTCCGTATAATGCCACGCCTCGGTGCGCCGGTTCGGCAGGCCTTCGCGGCGCAATGCGTCAATGGCGGACGCCGCCGCCGACCCGACGTTGCCGGCCCGTTCGGCGCTTTCGAGCAGCGCCGCCTCGGCCGGACTTCTGGTTCTGAGCTGATGCACCGTCATGATCAGGCGGCCTCGTCGATCAGCTGGCCGTAGCCTTCATTCTCAAGCTGCAGCGCCAGATCCTTGTCGCCCGTCTTGATGATCTGCCCCCTGTAGAGGACGTGGACCGAATCCGGCACGATGTAGTCGAGCAGGCGCTGGTAATGGGTGATGATCAGGAACGACCGCTCGGGCGAGCGCAGCGCGTTGACGCCGTCGGAGACGATCTTCAGCGCGTCGATGTCGAGGCCGGAATCGGTCTCGTCCATGACGCAGAGCCTGGGCTCCAGCAGCGCCATCTGCAGGATCTCGGCGCGCTTCTTCTCGCCGCCAGAAAAGCCGACATTGAGCGGACGCTTGAGCATCGCCGCATCGATCTTCAGGTCGGCCGCCGCCGCCTTCACCCGGCGCATGAAGTCGGGCGTGGTCAGTTCGCCCTCGCCGCGCGCCTTACGCTGGGAGTTCAGCGCCGTCTTCAGGAAGGTCATCGTGGCGACGCCCGGGATCTCCAGCGGATACTGGAAGGCCAGGAAGACGCCGGAGGAGGCGCGCTCGGCCGGGTCCATCTCCAGGATCGACTCGCCGTTGTAGATGATGTCGCCCTCCGTGACATCGTAGTCGTCGCGGCCGGCCAGGATATAGGACAGCGTCGACTTGCCGGAGCCGTTGGGCCCCATGATCGCCGCGACCTCGCCGTCCTGCACGGTCAGATTGACGCCGCGCAGGATCTCGGTCTCGTCGTCGGCCACGCGGGCGTGAAGGTTCTTGATTTCAAGCATGTCAGTTCCTGCGATCAGTAGCTGCGCGTGTCGCGCAATTCATAGTGTTGCGAGCATTTGTCGAACCGCTTCAGGACGCGCCGCGCCTCGTCGGGGACGTAGCTGCGCTCGTGGTCATCGCCGACAAAGGCCTTCACGTTGTCGATGGAATCGAACTCCATGATGGTGACGAACTCGACCTCGTCGGCAAGCGGGCGACGCAACACCTCGATGCGGCGGAACCCGGGAATGGCCTTGCCTTCGATGCCCTTGATCACCTCCGAGCGAAGGATCGATTCGTACGTTTCGGCGTTCTCCGGCGTCGTGTATCCATGCCAGATCCGCTTGATCATCCCACCGAGCCTTCGAGGCTGATGCCGATCAGTTTCTGCGCCTCGACGGCGAACTCCATCGGGAGTTGCTGGATCACGTCCTTGACGAAGCCGTTGACGATCAGTGCCACGGCTTCTTCCTCGGGGATGCCGCGCTGCATGCAGTAGAACAGCTGGTCGTCCGAGATCTTCGACGTGGTCGCCTCATGCTCGAACTGCGCGGTGGCGTTCTTCACCTCGATATAGGGCACGGTGTGCGCGCCGCAGTCGTTGCCGATCAGAAGCGAGTCGCACTGGGTGAAGTTGCGGGCATTGGCCGCCTTGCGGTTGGCCGAGACCAGGCCGCGATAGGTGTTGTTGGAATTGCCGGCCGAGATGCCCTTGGAGATGATGCGGCTGGTGGTGTTCTTGCCCAGATGGATCATCTTGGTGCCGCTGTCGATCTGCTGGCGACCGTTGGAGACGGCGATCGAGTAGAACTCGCCGCGGGAATTGTCGCCGCGCAGGATGCAGGACGGGTACTTCCAAGTGATCGCCGAGCCGGTCTCGACCTGCGTCCAGGAAATGCGAGAGTTCTTGCCGCGGCAATCGCCCCGCTTGGTGACGAAATTGTAGATGCCGCCCTTGCCGTCCTTGTCTCCGGGATACCAGTTCTGGACCGTCGAATATTTGATCTCGGCGTCGTCGAGGGCGATCAGTTCGACCACCGCCGCATGGAGCTGATTCTCGTCGCGCTGGGGCGCGGTGCAGCCTTCCAGATAGGAGACGTAAGAGCCCTCGTCGGCGATGATCAGCGTGCGCTCGAACTGGCCGGTGTTCTTCTCGTTGATCCGGAAATAGGTCGACAGCTCCATCGGGCAGCGCACGCCCTTGGGCACGTAGACGAAGGACCCGTCGGTGAAGACCGCGGAGTTCATCGTGGCGAAGAAGTTGTCGGACACCGGGACGACCGAGCCGAGATATTTCTTGACCAGTTCCGGGTGTTCGCGGATCGCCTCGGAGATCGGCATGAAGATCACGCCGGCCTTCTCGAGTTCCTTCTTGAAGGTGGTGGCGACCGAGACCGAATCGAAGACGGCGTCGACCGCCACGCGGCGCTCGGTCGGCGCGACCTCGTTGCCGTCGTCGTCATACGTCGGCGCGGCCGCCGGCTTCACGACGCCCGCCAGCATTTCCTGCTCGCGCAGCGGGATCCCCAGCTTCTCGTAGGTCCGAAGGATTTCGGGATCCACCTCGTCGAGCGAGGCCGGCCCTGACATGGATTTCGGTGCGGCGTAGTAGTGGATGTCCTGGAAATCGATCTCGGGATAGTCGAGGCGTGCCCAGGACGGGCTCTCCATCGTCTTCCAGCGCTCGAAGGCCTCCAGACGCCAGTCCAGCATCCACTGCGGCTCGTCCTTCTTGGCGGAGATCAGCCGGATGATGTCCTCGTTGAGACCCTTGGGCGCCACATCCATCTCGATGAGCGTCTCGAATCCGTATTTGTACTGATCGACATCGATCTTGCGGACCTGATCGATGGTTTCCTGAACTGCTGGCATTCCGATTCTCCATACTCGCCGGATTCAAGGTCCGGTGGTCGGCGCGCCGCCGGAGAGACCGGCCGCGCGGTGTAGATAGCAACGAAGCGCCCCAGTTTTTAGGGCGTATCCCATGTCATGCGAACTCGTATCGTCACGCGGCGCGGGGCTCCCGCGCCGTCGGGGCCGCGCGTTCCGCCAGTGCGGCATATTCGCGAACGAAGCGATCGAGATCGGCGATGGTGGTCTCATAGCCGAAGCTGACGCGGATGGCACCGTCATCGGCAGAAATGTCGAGGCCGCCTGCCACCATCGCGTCGACCACGTGGCTGCGGCCAACCTTGCCCGACGAGCAGGCCGATCCGGCCGAAACGGCCAGTCCGGCGAGATCGAGACCGATCTGGGCGGTTTCGCCGCGCAGGCCGGGCGACGCAATGGCGACCGTATTGGGCAGGCGCGGCACGCGGCCACCGAGGATCGTTCCCCCCGAAACGCGCGCGGTCAGCTCTGCTTCCAGATGCCGGCGCAGCGCCATCAATTCGTCGGGAGCCTGTTCGAGCCGGGCACGTACATGGCGCGCCGCCGCGCCCAGGCTTGCGATCGCCGGAACGGCCGTCGTGCCGGCACGACGGCCGCTTTCCTGGCCGCCGCCGCGGACCAGCGGGAACGGCCGGGTAGCGGGATTGCTCAGGATGAGCGCGCCGACCCCCTTGGCCGCACCGAATTTGTGCCCGGAGACGAAGGCCGCATCGGCGCCGCTCGAAGCGAAGTCGAACGCCGTCCGGCCGATCACCTGGACGGCATCAATCACGAGACGCACCGGCTGCCCGGCGATCGCCGCAAGGATGCGGTCCATGGGCTGCAGGACACCAGTCTCGGAATTGGCCAGGGTCAGCGCCAGAAGACCGGTCGTGCCCTCTTCCGTTCCATCGGCCCATGCCGCCAGTGCTTCGCAGTTCACCAGCCCGTTGCCGTCCACCGGCAGCCGGGTCACGGTGCCCGGGTCAAAGCTGGCGCCGTCCCGGATGCAGGGATGGTCGGTGTCGATGACCGCGAGCCGCGACATGCGCGTCTCCGCACCATCCACCAGCCAGCGCGGCGACAGGCAGGTCGTCGCAGCTTCGCTGGCGCCGCTGGTGAAGGTGACGTGCTCCCGATTGCAGGACAGAAGCCGTGCCAGTTCGTCACGGGCATTTTCGACCAACGCCCGGGCCCTGCGGCCTTCGCTGTGAACAGAGGACGGATTGGCGGCATCGAGCGACGCCACCAGCGCTGCGCGCGCCTCAGGCAGCAGCGGAGCGCTGGCATTGTGGTCCAGATAGAGACGCTCGCCTCTGCTCATTGCCTCTCGCAACGGTTCGGTCCGGGGCGCAATGTGCAAAAATCTTGAATTTTTGGCGGAGCCCGGACTACAAGACGCCTGACAGACGCCCCGTAGTTTTGAATCATTCTAAACTGGACCCTACGAGGCCACTTCGGCTTCGTCAAGTCGGTCCAGTCGAGCCATTCCGCTCGCCAAGGAACATTATTATGCCCGAAGTGATCTTCAATGGCCCTGCCGGCCGCCTGGAAGGCCGTTATCAGGCCGCCAAGGAGAAGAACGCCCCGATCGCGATCGTGCTGCACCCGCATCCGCGCTTCGGCGGTACGATGAACAACCAGATCGTCTACAAGCTCTTCTACATGTTCGTGGAGCGCGGTTTTACGACACTGCGCTTCAATTTTCGCGGCATCGGCCGCAGCCAGGGCGAGTTCGACCATGGCTCGGGCGAATTGTCGGACGCGGCATCGGCCCTCGACTGGGTCCAGAGCCTGCATCCCGATTCCAAGCAGTGCTGGGTCGCCGGCTATTCCTTCGGCTCGTGGATCGGCATGCAGCTTCTCATGCGCCGTCCGGAGATCGAGGGGTTCTTCTCGATCTCGCCGCAGCCGAACTCCTACGATTTCTCCTTCCTCGCCCCCTGCCCGTCCTCGGGCCTGATCATCCATGGCGACAAGGACCGGGTGGCACCGCCGAAGGATGTGCAGACCCTCGTCGACAAGCTGAAGACCCAGAAGGGCATCGTCATCACCCAGAAGACGATGGAAGGGGCGAACCACTTCTACAGCGAGCACACGGACGAGCTCATCACCGAATGCTCGGACTATCTCGACCGGCGGCTTGCCGGCGAGCTGAGCGATCCGCGGCCCAAGCGCCTGCGCTAACGGCCTGCCAGGATCCGGTCCAAGTCAGGCCGGTCCGCGTCAGGATTGTCGCCGCGCGCCCCCGGCTTTCGTGCTGCGGGGCGTGCCCGGCATGGCCAGCACGCCGCCGCATGTCGCCTGGCGGCAGCCAGTCGTGGTCGGCCAGGTGAGCGGCCGGCCATCGAGCGATCGCACCGCCAGATAGCCCCAGGCCTCCGCCTCCATGGCATCGCCGTCGAAGCCGGCGTCTTCTGCGGACACGACCGCCGCATCGCTTGCGGCGCCGGCCTTCAGGTCGGCCATGATCGCGGGATGGTGACGCCCGCCGCCGCAGATGATCCAGAGCTTCGGCGCTGCCGGGAAATGGTCGGCCGATTTCAGGATCGCTGCGGCGCTGATGTAGCAGAGCGTGCGCGCGACATCTTCCAGTGCACCGCTGCCCCCCGGCGGCACCGGAAAGTCGAACCGGTCGAGGGATTTCGGTGCCGGCCTGGCGAAGAATGGCGACGCCAGATAGCGCTCGGCCATGGTCTCCAGGATGCCCCCTTCGCTGGCGACGGCGCCATTCTGGTCATAGGGAATGCCCGCCTCGCGCTGCAGCCACTGGTCCAGAAGCGCATTGCCCGGACCGGAATCGAAGGCGACCGGATCGCTCGTTCCGTCGAGCCAGGTGACGTTCGAGATCCCGCCGATATTGACGAAGACCACGGGATAGGTCCGGCGATCCGCGGGCAGGCTGCGGGCGAGCGCGGCATGATAGGCAGGCACCAGCGGGGCCCCCTGCCCGCCGGCCAGCATGTCGGCCGCGCGCATGTCGTGGACCACCGGCAGGCCGAGCCGGTCGGCGAGGAGGTCACCGCGGCCGATCTGGATCGTCAGCGCCTCGGCCGGACGATGCAGGATCGTCTGCCCGTGGAAGCCGACGACGTCGATGCTCGCCCTGTCGATGGCGCAATCGTGCAGGAAGCGGTCCACCGCATCAGCATGGCGGCGCGTCAGTTCGACCTCCAGCGCCGCGATGTCGCCGGGACGCTCGGCCCGCTGACGGATCCCCTTGGCCGATTCCAGGGCAGCGGCCAGACGGTCCCGGAAGGCGGCGTCATAGGCGTAGACACGGGCTGGTCCGCGATCGACCTGCGCGTCTCCATCGGTGTCGACCAGCGCCACGTCGATGCCGTCCAGCGAGGTGCCGCTCATCAGGCCGATGGCGCGGCGCAGCTTCGGTTGGCGCAAATTCGGCTCCACAACTGGAAATCTCGCGCAGGGCTGATAAACCGCACCCCACACCTTGCGGAGCGCCCGGCGCTCCAGCGACGAAACGACAGGATCATCATTCCATGACCCGCTTCAAGTCCGAGTTCATGGCGACGCTCGCCGAGCGCGGCTTCATCCACCAGACATCGGACGACAACGGCCTCGACGCGTTGTTCCGCACCGAGACCGTCACCGGCTATATCGGTTTCGACCCCACGGCCGCCAGCCTGCATGTCGGGTCGCTGATGCAGATCATGATGCTGCACTGGATGCAGCAGACCGGGCACCGGCCGATCGCGCTGATGGGTGGCGGGACCGGCATGATCGGCGATCCGTCCTTCAAGGACGAGGCACGCAAGCTGCAGACGCAGGACACGATCGCGGCCAATCTCGCCGGCATCAAGCGCTCGTTCCAGCCCTATATCCGCTTCGGCGACGGGCCCACCGACGCGGTGATGGTCGACAATGCCGACTGGCTGCTCGGGCTGCAATATGTCCCGTTCCTGCGCGATGTGGGCCGGCATTTCTCCGTCAACCGGATGCTGTCCTTCGATTCGGTCAAGCTGCGGCTCGATCGCGAGCAGTCGCTTTCCTTCCTCGAATTTAACTACATGATCCTGCAGGCCTACGACTATGTCGAGCTCTACAAGCTGACGGGCTGCCGGCTGCAGATGGGCGGGTCGGACCAGTGGGGCAACATCGTCAACGGCATCGATCTCGGCCGGCGCATGGAGGGCGCGGAGCTCTACGCCCTGACCTCGCCGCTGCTGACCACGTCCTCGGGCGCGAAGATGGGCAAGACCGCCTCCGGCGCGATCTGGCTCAACGACGACATGCTCAGCGCCTATGATTTCTGGCAGTACTGGCGCAACACCGAGGATGCCGATGTCGGTCGCTTCCTGAAACTCTACACCACCCTGCCGATGGACGAGATCGCGCGGTTGGAAGCGCTGGGCGGGTCAGAGATCAACGACGCCAAGAAGATCCTCGCCAACGAGGTGACGACGATGCTGCACGGCCGCGAAACGGCCGAGGCGGCGGCCGAGACCGCGCGCAAGACCTTCGAGGAAGGCGCCCTGGCCGAGAGCCTGCCGACCATCGAGGTCCCGGCGGCCTCGGTGGCGGACGGTATCGGCCTTCTCTCGCTGCTGGTGTCGGCCGGACTTGCCGGGTCGAACGGCGAAGCGCGCCGCCACGTCAAGGGCGGCGCAGTGCGGGTCAACGATGCGCCGGTGACGGACGAGCGCCTGACCGTCGGCACCGACGCGTTGGTGCAGGGTGTCGTCAAGCTGTCGGTCGGGCGCAAGAAGCATGTGCTGGTGCGCCCAGCCGGCGGATGAGCCTGGACGCTCCCTTCGCCCGCGGTGTCAGTATTCGAAGATCCGGCGGAAGATGCCGGGCGCGATGGCGGAGATCGGATTGACCGACAGCGTCGGGTCGGCGAGCGGGCCGGCAAGCCGGTAGGTGATGCCGATCAGGCCGCCCTCCTGGCCATTGCCGAGAATGCCGCCGAAGAAGGGGATCGCGCCGAACAGCCGGTTCACCCCATAGGCCGGCATGAACGAGCCGTCGATGGCGATCCTGTTTTCGCCATCGACGATCACGCCTTCGAAACTCGACCCGAAGATCGGCCCGCGCACGATGCCGTCGCCCGCCACCAGCCGTTCGCCGTTCCAGGACAGCTGCGCCGAGGCGGCGTCGAAATAGGCGTCCGACGTCTGCAGTTCCTGGCCGACCGCACCGGCAAGGCTGGCTTCGCGGTCGCGGGTGGTGCCGACGAGCCGCGCCAGGCGCGATTCGTCCACCAGCGTGAAGTCATGCAGTACCAGTTGGCCGCCATACTGGTTCGGCTGGTTGCCGGCCATGGCGAGGCGCGCCTTGCCGCCGTACATCTTGGAATAGAGGCCGGTGAAGCGCAGCAGCGCGCCGGCATTGTCGGTGCCGAGTTCGACATTGCGGCCCTCGCCCCGCTTCTCCAACACCAGCCGCAGCGGCGAGCCGTCCACGGCAATTGCCGCGATGTCGGCCACCGGTGCGCCCGACGCCGGCTGGCGATAGGCGACGGTGGCGTTGCGGAATTCCTCGCCGCCGAAGCCGATGATGCGGTCGACCGCGATCGACAGGTCCAGCGGGGACGACCCGGCGGCGGCCGACGCCTCGCCGTTGGCGCGAAGGCGGGCGAGGCCGGCTCGCGCGTCGAGACTCTTGCCTTTGATCTCCACCGAATAGCCGGCGCCCTGGCGCTGGACACTTGCGGAAAAATCGTCGCCCCGGCTGAAGGCCGCCTTGTCGATCGTCACCGATTTCAGGCCGTTGCCGTCGGCTGCCACCCGGCCCTCGGCATGGAACCCTTCGCCCTCCAGCCGGGCGTTGCGCAGGGTGATGGCATCACCGTCCGCCGACAGATCGAATGACAGCGAAGCCGGCACGCCGGGGCCCTTGCTCCAGCCGGTGGCAGGAATCCGCAGACGGGCGGCCGACAGGTCGATGGCGGCGCGGTAAGTCTCGCCGGAGCGTACGAGCGTCGCCGACAGGGCGCCGTCGACTATGTTGCCAAGCGCCGGCGCAAGCACCTGCAGTTGCTGCGTTTCCAGCGACGCCGAGATGGTCAACGACCGCTCGCCGACGGGATCGGGCTCCAGCGGCTCGGAGAAGGCAATCTTGACCGGGAAGCCGTCGATGGTCGCGCTGACGTCGCCGAAGACCGTACCGGGCGACAGGCTCGCAAGCCCCGTCACCGCGCCGATCTGCCGGCCTTCGAGCTTGCGCTTCAGGTCGACCCCGTCGAGATCGGCCATCACGGTCCAGTTCTGCAGGACCGACTTCTCGCCCGGGCTGCCGAGCAGTATGCGGGCATTCACTCCGGCCGTCGCCTTGCCGGACACCTCGTCGCTCGTCCACCCGATCTTTGCCAGCGCATTGACCGGATCGCGGTCGGCGATCGCCAGGAGCGACGTGGCCTCGCCGCCGATGTTCAGCGACAGCGAAGCAATGACACCCTCGTCTTCGCGCTCGAACTGGATGGAGGACGGCAGGAGAGCGACGTCGGCAAAGCCTGCAACCTCGGCGGTTTTCACCGCGATCAGCGTCTTGCCGGCCCTGAAGTCCAGATCTCCCGTCACGGCCGACAGCTTCGGCAGACCGCCGAATGTCGCGAAGGCCGCGTTGTCGATCGCGAGGGTCAGGTGCATCTCTTCGGCGGCCGGGGGGATATCGGGCTGCATGACCTGCGGCAGGCGGTCGGCAGCGATGTCGAGGGTGAAGGCTCCGCTTTGCACCCGCCCGGAATCTGCCGCACGGTCGCTGACCCAGTCGCGCGCTTCCGGCGCCAGGAAGATCGGCCAGAAGGCCTTCACGACCGCCGCGTCGAGATTGTCCAGCGCGACGTCGGCGCGGATGCGATCCCCGGCCTCCAGCCCGCCCACCATTGCGGCGCCACTCACCCGACCGTCACCGGTATCGAGGAGGAAACGCTCGATCTCGGCCGCGCCATCGGCCACGTCGATCCAGCCGCCGAGCGCGAAGTCGGCGGATCTCGGCGCGGCATCGGCGTCGCCGGCGGTCGATCTCAGCTGCGACGTCGTCAGATCAAAGTCGTGACGACCGGCAGCATCGGCGACGAGATCGAGCCCGCCGGTAAACTTGGCCACGACCGAAGCGGTCTCGATGCGTCCCTGGGATATGGTGGCGGTGCTTCGGCCCTCTTCGAGGCGCAGTTCCAGGAGGGCTGTCCGGACGTCCACCGGCATGTGCCCCAGGATTCGTCCACCGCCGGCCTCGAAGCGTGCGCGCAGCACACGGCCGGATTCGGTCGTCTCGATCTCGGCGGCCAGTCTGCCTTCCCCTTCGAAGGCGACCGAACGGTCCCGAGGATCTGCCGGTGGGTCGCCGAACGACAGGTCGATGGGGGCAGTCTCGAGCGACAGGCTGGCGAGGCGGCTGCCGTCTGTGGACAGGGCAGCCCGTCCGGTCATCGCGACTGCACGGCTGTCGAGCTGGCCGCCAAGGTCGATCGCCGTCGCGCCGCCGCCGACACGGCTCACGGTCAGGCGATCGAGCCGCGTGTCCCCATCGGCATCCAGGACCTCGATATCCGAGACGTCGAGGACGCGCAGCCCGGCCTGATCCAGCGCGACGAAGATGCGGTCGGCGCCGAGGAAGAGGTCGTCGGGCGCAAACGGGCGGTCGCCGTTCTCCAGATCCAGGAGGCCGGGTGCAAGCCGGACCGATTCCACCGCCAGCGTCTCCAGCGCGAGGCTTCCGGTCAGGAGGCGGGTCAAGCTGACGCCCGCCCGCACCAGACCGGCCGAGCCGACCACTTCGTTGGTTCGGCGATCGCGAACGGCAACATCCGTGAACCCGAGGCCGATCCTGCCGGTCGACCCGATGCCGATCGTCTGCTGGCCGAGAGCGACGATGTAGTCGGGTCCAAGCGCGTGCGAGGCCAGCCGCGCCGTTTCGCGCCGCAGAAGGTCCTGGCCGGGCCCGGTCCACAGGACTGCCGCGGCGAGGCCGGCCAGGATGAGGAATGCGCAGATCGCGATGCTGGCCGTGCCGGCAATGATGCGGACGACGATGCTCATCGGCGCCAAGCGGCCCCGGGACCATGGCCGGCGTCGCCCGGGCAGCGGCATGCGAGGGGTGCAGGCATTCCGTGTCACGCTCCCTGGACGGCACCAGCCAGACACGGCCGCCGCTCGTTGAACAATTCGTCGCGCGGGCGACGCTATCGCCCACCGCTGCCATCCGGCATCTTCGCTCCCAGACCGTCAGCCGCGCGCTGATTCGTCCAGTCACACACTCCTGACGCACGATTTGCCCGAAAGGATGACACGCGATGCCGATTGCACCCGGTGACACCTGTCCGACGTTTCGCCTGCCCGACGACCGCGGCGAAATGGTTGCCTCCGACGACCTCGTGGGCCAGCCATTCGTCCTCTATTTCTATCCCAAGGACGATACATCCGGATGCACGCTCGAAGCTGTCGAGTTTACCCGGCTGAAGGGCGAATTCGAGGCGATCGGTGTTCCTGTCTTCGGCGTCTCGCCGGACCCGGTGAAGAAGCACGGCAAGTTCCGCGACAAGCACGAACTCGCGGTGCGGCTCCTGTCCGACGAGGAGAAGGTCCTCCTGTCGGCCTTCGGCATCTGGGTCGAAAAGAGCATGTACGGCCGCAAATACATGGGGGTCGAGCGTACCACGGCGCTCGTCTCATCCGACGGGACCATCGCCAGGCTCTGGCCCAAGGTGAAGGTTCCCGGCCATGCCGAAGAGGTGCTCGAGGCGGCGCGCCAGCTCACCGCCCCCGCATGAGCCAGCCACGCGAGGCGAACGCCCCGGCGACGCTGCGGCAGGCCGCCATCGAGGCGCTGCTGGCGGCGGACCTGGACGACAAGGTCGACCGCACCAATCTCGCCTGCCGCCTGTGGTTCGGCCGGCGTCTCGGCCTGCATGCGCCGCACGATCCGGCCCTGCCCGACCGCCCCGGTCGTCCTGCCGAGCCGGTCCTCGTCTCGCCGCGAACGGTCAAGCGCCGCTCCGTCCACTCCGAGGCCGGGCGGATCGCGCTGATCCACGCCCTCGCCCATATCGAGCTCAATGCCATCGACCTGGCTCTGGATATCGTCGCGCGCTTTGCCAGCGAGCGCGTGCCCCGGTCGTTCTTCGATGGCTGGATGACCGTCGCGCTGGAGGAAGCGAAGCATTTCCGCCTGCTGTCGCGGCGACTGGATACGCTCGGCAGCCATTATGGCGCCCTGCCGGCCCATGACGGGCTCTGGCAGGCGGTCGAGGTGACTGCCCATGATCTCGGCGCGAGGCTGGCCATCGTGCCCCTGATCCTGGAAGCGCGCGGCCTCGACGTCACGCCCTCGTTGCTCGCCAAGCTGCAGGAGGTGGGCGACGACGAGACGGCCGCCATCCTGGAGATCATCTACCGGGACGAGAAGAAGCACGTTGCGATCGGCGCCAAATGGTTCCGCTTCCTGTGTGCCCGGGAGGGCCGCAATCCGGCGCAGCGGTTCCAGGAACTGGTGCGGGCGAGCTTCCGGGGTGACGTGAAGGCGCCGTTCAACGACCGCGCCCGTGCCGAGGCAGGCCTGACGCCGACCTTCTACCGGTCCCTGTCGTCGCTTTCGAGCTGACGCTTCCGGGCGTCACGCCGCCTCGAAGCAGCCCGTCGTCCGGCCCGAGAAGGCGCCTTCCCGGGCCTTCGCCAGGGCGCTCCCAGCCGGACATCAAAGGAATGTTAACCTTACCGGGATGTAATCGCGCCGTCGACGGGACATCGCGTTCCGAAGTCCGGGGATGGGTCATGGCAGCGGTGAAGCACAGGCGAACATTCGGCGACCGGCGCGAACCCCATACGATCATCATCGCGCGCGGCGAACAGGTTCGCTACTTCACGATCGGCCGCAAGGCGCTGATGCTCGGCGCTGCCGTCGCCGCTCTCGTGGCCGTCACCTGCGTCGCCATCCCCTCCTACTACCTCCTCCAGGAGGACCTCGCCGTGCGCTATGCCGAGCGGCAGTGGAAGGTGACGCGCGACTACGAGCAGCGCATCGCGGCGCTGCGCGCCCAACTCGATACGGCGACCAGCAGACAGTTCCTCTCGGAGAAGATGGTCGAGACCAAGGTGGAGGTCCTCCTCGACCAGCAGGAAGAACTCACCGCCCGCTACGACAAGCTGCAGCCGCTGCTGGAACGTGCCAAGGAGACCGGAATCATAGCGACAGCGGTGCCGCTGCCGACCCATAATCCCCGCTCGGCTGCAACGGATGATTCGCCGGCCCCAATCGATACCGCGCTCGACGTGCCGGTCGATCCGGTTGAAGACGACGCGCCTGCCGTCGACGCGATCCGCACCAGCGCGATCGACACCGCCGCCTGGCGCATGACCTCGAAAACGCCGATGGTCGCAGGCATGCACGGCGGTCCGCGCTTCGACGTCTCCGAGGCCGCGATTCGCGACATCGGCCGCTCCATCGATCTCGCCGAGCTGCGGCAGATCGAGGACCTGCAGAGCCTCGCCGCGAAAGCTCGGACACGGAGCGTACGGATTGCCTCGGCCCTCACCGCCATCGGGATCGACCTGCCGCCGGCGAGCGCGAGCAGCGCGGTCGGCGGTCCATACGAGCCTGCGCACGTCGATTACGACTTCGAGGAATCCTACGCAGAACTCGATGCGGCGCTCGACGCCCTCAAGACGCTTCATGACGTCGCCACCCGCCTCCCGCTGACCGAGCCGATGCCGGCGAGTACGCGGTCGAGCACCTTCGGCATCCGCAAGGATCCGTTCCTCGGCAAGCGCGCCCTGCACGCGGGGATCGACTATGCGCGCCCGAGCGGTTCCGCGGTCTCGGCGGTCGCGCCGGGCACGGTCGTCCGGGCGGGTCGTGCGGGCGGCTACGGCAACATGGTCGAGATCGACCACGGCAACGGCATCACCACGCGCTACGGACATCTGTCGCGTATCGACGTGACGGTCGGCCAGGAGATCGTTCGAGGCATACGGATCGGCGCGGTGGGCAGCACCGGCCGCAGTACCGGCCCGCATCTCCACTACGAAGTGCGGCGCGACGGCCAGGCCGTCGATCCCATGCGCTTCCTGCGCATCCGCGACAGGATCCGGCTACCCTCCTGACGGGTCCTGGGCCGGACCGCTGAACCGAAACGGGCCGCCATAGCCGGCGGCCCTTTTCGTATCGTCAGTCGATGTCCTCGACCTCGGCGTCGCCGCCATGGACCCGGTGCGCCAGCGCACCCTCCATGAACGGATCGAGTTCGCCATCCAGAACGTCCTGGGGCGAGGTGCTCTCGATGCCGGTCCGCAGGTCCTTGACCAGCTGATAGGGCTGCAGGACGTAGGATCGGATCTGGTGACCCCAGCCGATGTCCGTCTTCGATGCCGCCTCGGCGTTCGCCGCATTTTCGCGACGCTCCAGTTCGGCCTCGTAGAGACGGGCGCGCAACATGTTCCAGGCGGTTGCCCGGTTCTTGTGCTGTGAGCGCTCGGCCTGACACTGGACGACGATACCGGTCTCCAGATGCGTGATGCGCACCGCCGAGTCGGTCGTGTTCACGTGCTGGCCGCCAGCGCCGGACGCCCGATAGGTGTCGATGCGCACATCGGACTCGTTGACGTCGATGTCGATCGAATCGTCGACCACCGGATACACCCAGACCGAGGCGAAGGACGTATGCCGCCGCGCCTGGCTGTCATAGGGCGAGATCCGCACCAGGCGGTGCACGCCGGACTCGGTCTTCATCCAGCCATAGGCATTGTGCCCCTTGAGGAGCAGCGTGGCGGACTTGATGCCCGCCTCTTCACCGGAATGCTCTTCCAGGACCTCGACCTTGAACTTGGCGCGCTCGGCCCAGCGCATGTACATGCGCAAAAGCATCGCCGCCCAGTCTTGGCTCTCCGTGCCGCCGGCACCGGAATGAACCTCGACGTAGGTGTCGTTGGAATCGGCCTCGCCGGAGAGGAGCGTCTCGATCTGCCGCTTGTCTGCCTCGGCCTTGATCTCGCGGATCGCGGTCTCGGCTTCCCTGACGATCTCGACGTCCTTCTCCTCCTCGCCCATGGCGATAAGTTCGATATTGTCCTGCAGCGACTGTTCGAGGCGGTTCACTGCACCGATCGCGGTGTCCAGGAACTGGCGTTCGCGCATGAGCTTCTGCGCTTCGGCGGGATCCTCCCAGATGGTGGGATCCTCCGCCTTGTTGTTCAGCAGGTCGAGGCGTTTGAGGGATTTCTCCCAGTCAAAGATGCCTCCTCAGCAGGCTTATGGCCTGCTTGATTTCGTCGACAAGGTTCTCGATCTCGGCGCGCAAGCCGCAATCTCCTGCTTCCTGAGGAAGGGGTCTGACACCGGCAGCCTGCGGCCATGCGGCAGCAGGCTGCGGGACAGGGCCGGAACGACCGGCAGCTGGGGACGGTCTATAACGTCCCTGCCCCGGCTTGGCTAGAACAGGCCGCCGCCGCCGGCACCCTGGACGATCGCCTGCTCGGCTTCCTGAGACACCTCGCCCGAGCCGAAGCCGCCGGCCATCTCATCGGCACCGATGATGCTGAAGGTGTCGGACGGACCGGTACCAGGCTTGAAGGCTTCCATGATCACGTCGCCGCCCGAGCCGCTGGACAGCATGCCGGTCTTGCGGTTCACCGCGATCAGATCCATGCCCTCGGGCACCTTAAACTCGACCGGAGGCACGCCCTTGAGCGCGTCCTCCATGAAGTCGATGAACACCGGCGCAGCCATGCCGCCGCCGGTCGCCCCGCGGCCCATCGGGGTGGGATTGTCGTAGCCCAGGAACACGCCGGTCACGAGATCCGGGGTAAATCCGACGAACCAGACATCCTTTTCCTCGTTGGTGGTGCCGGTCTTGCCGGCGATCGGCACGCCGAGCTCGGCAACGCGGGTCGCAGTGCCGCGCTGCACGACACCTTCCATCATCGACGTGATCTGGTAGGCGGTCATCGGATCGAGCACCTGATCGCGCTCGTCGACGAGCTCCGGCTCCGGCTGACCGTCATAGGTGGCGGCGTCGCAACCCTGGCAGATGCGCTGGTCGTGCTTGTAGATGGTCTTGCCGTAGCGGTCCTGGACCCGGTCGATCAGCGAGGGTTCCAGCGAACGGCCACCATTGGCGATGACCGAGTAGGCCGACACCATGCGCAGCACGGTCGTTTCGCCCGCTCCGAGCGCCATCGGCAGGTACTTGCCCAGATTGTCGTAGATGCCGAAACGCTCTGCATATTCGGCGACAAGGTCCATGCCCATGTCCTTGGCGAGCCGGATGGTCATCAGGTTGCGGCTCTTCTCGATGCCCAGACGCAGGGTCGAGGGCCCGGCTGAGCCGCCGCCGTAGTTCGACGGCTCCCAGACCCCGCCGTTGCCGTCCGGCAGCGAGATCGGGGCATCCATGACCACCGAGGACGGCGTGTAGCCATTGTCGAGCGCTGCGGCATAAACGAACGGCTTGAAGGAGGAGCCGGGCTGGCGATAGGCTTGGCTGGCGCGGTTGAACTCCGACTGTGCAAAGGAGAAGCCGCCGACCATGGCCACCACGCGGCCGGTCTTGGGTTCCATCGCGACAAGCGCGCCCTGGATTTTGGGCGGCTGGCGCAGCCGGTAGCCGTCGCCCTCCTCCTTCTTCTCGACATAGACGACGTCGCCGCGCGACAGCACTTCTGCCGCGGAATTCACACTGCCCGTGCGCTCCGGCAGGTCGAGGCGCAGCGCCCATTTCATGTCGTCCGTGGCGATAGTCGCCAACTCGCGTTCGGCGCCGCGGGCGCCGGAGATGTCCAGGGGCGGCTGGACGCCGATCTCGACGCGGCCGGCATCGGCCGTCAGGACGACCGCGAGACGCCATTCGGGCACGTCGGCCAGCGGCTCGATCTTGGCCAGCGGCTGGCCCCAGTCACTGCCGATCTCGACCCGGGTCACCGGGCCGCGCCAGCCGCGGGCCTGGTCATATTCGATCAGCCCGTGCTGCAGCGCCTTGCGGGCCTCGGCCTGCAACTCCGGGTCGAGCGTCGTGCGGACCGACAGACCGCCCTCATAGAGCGCATCGACGCCGTAACGCTGGATGACCTCGCGGCGCACATCCTCGGTGAAGTATTCCGATGACGCCAGATAGGTACCGGTCGGCCGGGGATGTACTTCGAGTGGCTTGTCCTGGGCCTCGCTCGCCGCCTCGGCGCTGATGATGTCGTTGGCGGTCATCTGGTCGATGACCCAGTTCCGGCGCTCGATTGCCCGGTCCGTGTCGCGAAACGGATTGTAGTTTTCCGGCGCCTTCGGCAGTGCGGCGAGGTAGGCCGCCTCCTCGATTGTCAGTTCGTTCACGGACTTGTCGAAATAGGCCAGCGCAGCAGCAGCGACGCCGTAGGCGCCGAGACCCAGATAGATCTCGTTCAGGTAGAGCTCGAGGATCTTGTCCTTCGAATAGGCCTGCTCGATGCGCAGGGACAGGATCGCTTCCTTGATCTTGCGGTCGAAGGTGCGCTCGTTGGTCAGGAGGAAGTTCTTGGCGACCTGCTGGGTGATCGTCGAGGCCCCCTGCATGCGGCCGCCCTTGGCCAGCACCATCACGGCACGCGCAACGCCCTCGATGTCGACGCCAGGATGCTGGTAGAAATTCTTGTCCTCGGCAGACAGGAAGGCGTTCTTGACCAGATCCGGCACGGCCTGGATTGGCAGGAACAGGCGGCGCTGGCGGGCATATTCGGCCATCAGCGATCCGTCCGCGGCGTGCACGCGCGTGGTGACCGGTGGCTCGTAGGCAGCTAGCACCTGATAGTCCGGCAGGTCGCTGCCCATCTTCTCGATGTACCAAGCGAAACCGCCCGCCACCACGAGGAAGAAGACGGCACCGATGGCAAAGAAATAGCCGAGCAGTCTGATCATCGAAACTCCGTCCGTCCAACGCCGGCCGCCGGTCCGGTCTCATGTTCCCGGCAGCGGCCCACGCAGGCCTCGATCGGGAATATTCAACATCCGCCGCCATTTGTCGGTCAGCGAAGGTCCATGTCACGCTTTTCCTGCTGCGCAAATGCGGCGAGCCCATGGACGCCTGGGCCCGTGTGACACGCAATTGCAGGCATGCGTTGTGGATTTATCACATTTGGCCACTGGCGCCTCGCCCGATCAGCCGGGCTTGCGCGGTTCGGCGACCTTTTCCCCGAAGAAATCGACCACGGCCTGGGCGATGGCCGCGGCCGCGTCCTTGCGCCACGCGGGATCGGTCAGCAGCCGCTCGTCCTCGCGGTTCGACAGGAAGCCCAGTTCGACGAGGACAGACGGCACGTCCGGTGCGGTCAGGACCTTGAAGCCGGCGGACCGCTTCGGCCGCTTGATCAGCCGGATGTCCTCGCGCTGCAGGTCCTGAACCAGGGATGTCGCGAAATGCTCGGAAAAGCTCACCGTCTCGCGCCGGGTGAGGTCGAGGAGGATGTCGAACACGGTCGGCTCGTCGCGCTGCCATTCCGCGCCGGCAAATCGGTCCGCGGCGTTTTCCGAGGCCGCGATCTCGCGGGAGAGCTCGTCCGATGCGGTTTCCGACAGGGTGTAGACCGTCGCGCCGCGCAGATTGGCATAGCGGATCGAGTCGGCGTGGATAGAAATGAACAGATCGGCGCGCTCGCGGCGGCCGATGGCGGCCCGCTCTTCCAGCGGGATGAAGGTGTCGTCGTCCCGGGTGAGCACGACGTCGACATCGCCGCGCGCCTGCAGGGCGTCGCGCAGGGCCAGGGCCATGGCCAGGTTGATGTCTTTCTCCAGCGTGCCGCTCTCGGACACAGCCCCCCTGTCGACGCCGCCATGGCCGGCGTCGAGAACGACCTTGAGCGTCTTGTCGGCGGAAATGGCGGCCGGGTCGACCGGCACCTTCGGCGCCCCGCCCGGCCGCGCCGCGAGCGACGGCGCGGCCGCTTGGGCTTCGGACGCGGCAGCCCTTATGGTCAGCGACAGGGTTTCCCCAGTACTGGTTTCGGCACGGGCGAGTTCGGCGACAGCGGATCGTTTGAGCGTGAAGATGAACCGGTAGCGGTCCGCGGCGACAAGGCCGTGCCGGCTGCCGGCGACGAGCGGGTTGTCGGGCGACGTGTCGAGCGAGGCGGCCGACAGCGTGTCCTGGAAGTCGACGGCGATGCGATCCGGATTGCGCAGGCGCAGAATGCGCGCGTCGGGCTGGCCGATGACGTCGAACTCGACCGTGAAGGCATCGTCGGCGGCCGATTGCGTGACGGCGGTGATGATCCTTTCTTCGGCTGCTGCCGGGTGAAGACAGCCAGCGACGAGAACGAATACGGCGACCGCCAACCATGCCATGCCCAGAAGCGGCCCTCCCGGATTGCGACCTCGTCCCGCCATTCCACCCCCTGTGCTCGCCGCGCCGCTGCGACGGTATCTATACCTGCCGATAGGCGAATCCTGATGACGCGACAATCATGATGAGACTTTGGCGGTCACGGTCAGAAGCGGCACGGGCGGACCGTCTCCTCATGCGCACCCCGTGCCACCCGGCGTTTGTCGCATCCGCGCCATCACCTCGCGCGATCTCTTACCTTGCGACCACAATCGCCCAGCCGCACTTGTTTATTAAGCCTGCCCATCATAAAATCGTACCGAGGCTTGGTGATGCGGAATCACATGCAGCTGCCGAATCGCAGGCACGAGTGCCCCGCGGATATCGGCATGCTTGCGGCGATGACGTCGCGGCAAGTTTGCGGTCCTGCAAGCAGTTACCGAGCCTCAGGCAGAATTTTCATTTCGCCGCAGGGCGTTTCCTGCCGGCGAATATCCAACGCCGCGAATGTGCCCGGCTCGCAAGCCGCCATTTCGCCCGTTTCGTCGGCCGCCCGAGCGGCCATGTAGTTGTTACAGGTCGAATCTTGTCACCAGCCTCCGTTCTCAGATACGCGCCGCACCCCCGTCAGGGGCGCGTGGCGTCGTCGAGTCGCGGCCATGCTGGCTTGCAGGGTTCGCCCCTTACGGGCTCGCGCCCACCCGCCGGCAGGCAGGCGCATGACGCCTTGCCGCGGCCCGGTGCGAGCGCCCGGGAGTTCTTTCATGGCAAACAAAATGCTGATCGACGCGTCCCACCAGGAAGAGACGCGCGTCGTCGTCGTCCGGGGTAGCCGGGTCGAGGAATTCGATTTCGAATCCGAACACAAGAAGCAGCTCAAGGGAAATATCTATCTGGCGAAGGTGACGCGGGTCGAACCCTCGCTCCAGGCCGCCTTCGTCGAATATGGCGGCAACCGCCACGGCTTCCTCGCCTTCAGCGAGATCCATCCCGACTATTACCAGATCCCCAAGGCTGACCGTCAGGCGCTGGTCGAGGAAGACCTCGCCCGCGCGCTGGAAGAGGAAGAGGCCGACGAGCCTAAGCCGACCCCCCGCCCGCGCCGGGGCTCGCGCAGCAAGTCGGCCGCCCGCAGCGACGACAGCGTATCCGAGACAACGGATCTCGACGGGAACGACGACGAAGCCGGTCCGTCGAATCACGACGACGACAGCGAGGGCGACGCCCGCGGCGAAGACGCAGGGGACGAATCCGACGAGATCTCGACCTCGGGCGAAGCCGAAGACGATGGCGAGGACAACGGGTCCGAGCGCTCTTCGCGGGGTCGCCGCGGCGGTCGTGGTCGGCGAGGTCGCAACCGGTCGCCCGGCGACGAAGAGAGCAACGGCGACGACGAGAACGGCGAAGAGCAGATCGACCAGATCGGCTCCGAGGACGCCATGGAAGAGGTTCCGGTCCGCCAGAACCGCCCGCGCCGCCAGTACAAGATCCAGGAAGTCATCAAGCGTCGTCAGATCCTGCTCGTGCAGGTCGTCAAGGAAGAGCGCGGCAACAAGGGCGCCGCGCTGACCACCTACCTGTCCCTGGCAGGCCGCTATTCGGTGCTGATGCCGAACACGGCACGGGGCGGCGGCATCTCGCGCAAGATCACCAGTGCGGCCGATCGCAAGCGTCTGAAGGACGTGGTGCGCGATCTCGACGTGCCGCGCGGCATGGGCATCATCCTGCGGACGGCCGGTGCGAACCGGACCAAGCCCGAGGTCAAGCGCGACTACGAATATCTGATGCGCCTGTGGGAAACGGTGCGCAGCGTCACGCTCGCCTCGATCGCGCCCGCCCTCGTCTACGAGGAAGGCAGCCTGATCAAGCGATCGATCCGCGACCTCTACAACAAGGACATCGACCAGATCCTGGTCGCCGGCGAGACCGGCTACCGCGAAGCCAAGGACTTCATGCGGATGCTGATGCCGAGCCAGGCCAAGGTGGTGCAGCCCTATCGCGACCCGACGCCGATCTTCGTGCGGCAGGGCATCGAGTCGCAGCTCGACAAGATGGTGCAGCCCCACGTCACGCTGAAGTCCGGCGGCTACATCATCATCAACCAGACCGAGGCGCTGGTTGCCATCGACGTGAACTCCGGGCGCTCCACCAAGGAGCATTCGATCGAGGACACTGCCTACCAGACGAACATGGAAGCGGCGGAAGAGGTGGCGCGGCAGCTTCGCCTGCGCGACCTTGCCGGCCTGATCGTCATCGACTTCATCGACATGGACGAGAAGCGCAACAACCGCGCCGTCGAGAAGAAGATCAAGGAGTGCCTGAAGAGCGACCGCGCCCGCATCCAGGTCGGCAGCATCTCGCATTTCGGCCTTCTGGAGATGAGCCGGCAGCGGATCCGCGCCAGCGTGCTCGAATCGACCATGCAGACCTGCCCGGTCTGCGAGGGCACCGGCCATATCCGCTCGTCGTCGTCCTCGGCGCTGCATGTGCTGCGGACCATCGAGGAGCATCTGCAGAAGCACGCGGATCACGACCTCATCGTCAAGGTCCCGACCTCGACGGCGCTCTACGTGCTGAACGAGAAGCGCCAGCGGATCGAGGAGCTGGAGCACCATCACGGTCTGCGGATCATCATCGAGGCGGACGACAGCTCCGGCCACCAGGCGATCACGATTGCCCACGGCGCCGAGGCGACGAAGCCCGAGACGACGCTGGACATGGGCCTGCCGGATGCCCTGGCGGCCAGCGACGCGCTGGACGACGCGGCGGACGAGGAAGCAGCCCGCCGCTCGGCCGACGAGCTCGACCGGATTGCCGACGATACGCCACCGCCGGCTGCTGCCAGGGCCCGCCCCGAAGACGATGCGGGCGAGTCGGAGAATTCGGAAGGCGGCGGCCGGCGCCGGCGCCGGCGTCGGCGCAAGCGGTCGGGCGACGAGGACGAGACTGTTGCCGATAGCCAGTCCTCCCGCGACGATCGGTCGGATACGGACGATGACGGCGATGCGGAAGGCGACGAGGAGACCGGTGGCTCCCGTCGCAGCACCAGCCGGACCGACGACGACAGCGATCGGGGCCGCAAGCGCCGCCGTCGCGGTCGCCGGGGTGGCCGTCGCAACCGCGAGGACCAGAACGGCGAGACCGAATCGGGCCGGCAGCCGGCAGAGGCCGCAGCCGATCAGCCGTCGGACACGCAGCCGATCCACGCCACCGCCAAGACGGAGATATCGGAGCCGGACGACGATGCGTCCCAGGCACCGGTTGCAGGCGATGCACCGGTCCGGTCGCAGGCCGATGCATTCGTGGCGACCGACACCCCGGTTGCGGAGCCTGTTGCCGCTCATCATGACGCTGCGGACAATGCGGACACCGCTGTAGCGACCGAGACGCAGGCGCCGGCCGAGATGGCCAGCGAAGCTGCCACCCTGGTGGACGCCCAGACCGTCGAGGCCGAAGAGGCCCCGGCGTCAGCGGCCAACGACGACACGCCCGCCGTGCCGGTCACATCGGATCCGGTGGTGACGTCCAGCAGCACCGACGACGCCGAAGCGAAGCCCGACAAGCCGCGCCGCACCGGCTGGTGGGCCCGCCGGAGCTTCTTCTGAGAATTGCGGTGTGCCCGCGCAGAGCGCGGCGTTACCGACGACCATGAAACGGCAACGGGCGGCCCATCGGGCCGCCCGTTCTGCGTTCTGTGCCAGCGTCCGTGTCGGCGGACGGATGGTCAGGCGGATCGGCGCGCGGAGATCCGGTCGAGGGCCTCGGCCAGCGTCTCGTGATCGCAGGCATAGGACAGCCGGACGAAGCGCTCGCCGCGCCGCGTGTCGAAATCGGTGCCCGGGGTGATGGCCACGTGGCAGCGCTGGAGGATGTCCGCGGCGAATTGCGTGGCACTGGCCTCGCCCTCGGGAATAGCCGCATAGGCGTAGAAGGCGCCGTCGATGGGGGCGATGTCGCGAAAGCCGAGCTCCGGCAGGCGTCGGGCGATGAGGTCGCGGTTGTGCACGTAGCCGTCGCGCACCCGGTCGAGCTCGGCCGTCGCGTCGAAGACGGCCGTCGCGGCGACCTGGGACAGCTCGGGGGCGGATATGTAGAGGCTCTGGCCGATTCGCTCGGCCGCGCGCAGCAGGCCCGGCGGCAGGATCAGCCAGCCGATCCGCCAGCCCGTCATGCAGTAATATTTCGAAAAGGAGTTCACGATGATCGGACGGTCGGAGAATTCCAGCGCCGTCGCCTCCGCCTTGCCATAGGCGAGGCCGTGATAGATCTCGTCGGAGACGAAGCGGATGTCCTGCGCGTCGGCATATTCGACTAGCCGGCGCAGTTCGTCGCGCGGCGTCACGGTACCGGTCGGGTTGGCCGGGCTGGCGATCAGCACGCCGGCGAGACTGTGTTCTTCGTGGGCCGCGCGCAGATGGTCGGCGGTGAGGACGTAGCCGCTGCTGCGGTCGACCTCGAGCTCGACCGGCACCAGCCCGAGGGCGCGCAGGATGTTGCGATAGGCCGGATAGCCGGGCGCCGCCAGGGCGATCCGGTCGCCCGGGTCGAAGGCCGCAAGGAAGGTCAGGTTGAACCCGGCCGACGATCCGGTGGTGATCATCACCTGCCCGGCATCAACGGTCTGGCCGTAGGCATCGGCGTAGTGGCGGGCGATGCGCTCGCGCAGTTCTTGGCGGCCGAGGGCGTCGGTATAGGCCACGCGCCCGTGGTCCAGCATGGCGCGGGCCGCGGCCCGCGCGACCTCCGGTGCCGGCGCGGCGGGTTGCCCGACGGCCAGCGACAGGACGCGGTCGCCGCGCGCGATCATCCGATTCGCCTCGGCCAGGACATCCATGGCCCGGAACGGGTCGATNGGCGCGGCGGGTTGCCCGACGGCCAGCGACAGGACGCGGTCGCCGCGCGCGATCATCCGATTCGCCTCGGCCAGGACATCCATGGCCCGGAACGGGTCGATGTCGGACCGTTTTGATGCCATCATCGTGAGGGTTTCGGACAGGTCGGACCGCATGTTTCGCCTCGAATTCGCCGGATTGGGGTGAGGATTGCCGGACGGGGTCCGTATCGCGTCAGGATGGCGATCGGCCGTCCGGCGCAGCATCGAAGGGGACTAGCATGAACATGTCGCTCGGCGCGATCTCCGCCCGCTTCACATCGATCGTTCTGGCGGCTGCCGTGGCGCTGGCACCGGTCGGCGCCGGGGCTGCATCGAAGGACAAGGCCAGCCTGCCGATTGTGCGCGACGCCGAGATCGAGGCGCTGGTGGCCGATTATGCCCGGCCCCTCCTCAAGGCAGCGGGGCTGTCGCGCTCGGGAATCGAGATCGTGCTGGTCAATTCCGACGCCTTAAACGCCTTCGTCGCGGGCCGCCGAATCTACATCAATACCGGCGCGATCACCGCGACGCAGACCCCCAACCAGCTCATCGGCATTCTGGCCCACGAGATCGGCCATCTGGCCGGTGGCCACCAGCAGCGGCTGCGCCAGCAGATCGAGCGCGCCCAGGCCATCGCGGTCGTCGCCGGGCTGCTGGGTGCCGGTGTGGCCGCAGCCGGCGCCGCGGCGGGTGCCGGCGGTGCGGTCAATGCCGGCGCCGGCCTTTTGGCGGGTGGCAGCGGCGTCGCCCAGCGCAGTCTCCTGAGCTATCAGCGCGGCGAGGAAACGACCGCCGACCGCTCTGCCCTCACCTATCTCGACGCCACCGGCCAGTCCGGCCGCGGCCTCGTGGAAACCTTCCAGATCCTCGATCGCAGCAATCTCTTCGGTGGCCGCGGCGGCGGCAGCTACACCTCCTCGCACCCCATGCCGCGCGAGCGCATCGCCGCGCTGCAGCGCCTGGCACAGGAAAGCCGGAATTACGGCCGCTCCGATTCGGCGGAATTGGCCACCCGTCACGATCTCGCCCGGGCCAAGATCGTCGCCTACAATGACGGGGCCGGCGCGGTGCGTCGCCTGTTCGCCCGCGACCCGCGCAGCCTTGCCGCCTACTACGGCGACGCCATAGCGACCCATCTCGCCGGCTCGGCCTCCGCTGCCCTGACGAAGACCGACGCGCTGATCGCCGCCCAGCCGAAGAACCCGTGGTTCCAGGAATTGCGCGGCGACATCCTCGTCGATGCCGGGCGCCCGCAGGAAGCGGCCGCGGCCTATTCCAGGGCCGCCAAGCTCGATACGTCCGGCTCGGGTATCCTGAAGGCCGAGATCGGCCAGGCGCTGGTCACCGGCGGCGACCCGGCGAAGATGCAGGAGGCGATTCGGCTGATCCGCGACGGGCTCAGCTCCGATCCGAACAATTCGCTGGCCTATCGTTTCCTCGCCATGGCCTATGGGCGGATCGGCGAGGTCGGGCGCGCCGAGCTTGCCACGGCCGAAGGCTACTGGCATGGCGGTGCCTTCCGGCAGGCCAAGATCTTCGCCATTCGCGCGCAGCAGAAGCTGAAGCCCGGCTCGCCGTCCTGGATGGCCGCGCAGGACATCATCCAGACGGACATCCGCTGATCGCGCTCCGTATCCAACCGAACAGAAGGACGCTTTGCCCGTGCTCTCCATCCGACGCCTGACCGCCGTGACAGCCCTCGCCTGCTCCCTCCCGCTGATGGTAGGCGGCGCTGCCGCGCAGGACGTCACCCCCGCCCCGGCGCAGACGTCCTTCGACGCGACGCAGACCGACGCCATCGAGACGATCGTGCGATCCTATCTGATCGAGCATCCCGAAGTGCTTCTCGAGGCACTGGACGCGCTCGAGGCCAAGCGGGAGTCCGCCCAGGCTGCGGCCCAGAAGGCCGCCATCGCCGATGCCGGCCCGGCACTGTTCGAATCACCCGAAGGAACGGTGCTCGGCAATCCCGAGGGGGACATCACCGTAGTCGAGTTCTTCGACTACAATTGCGGCTACTGCAAACAGGCGATGCAGGACATGGACGCGCTCATCGCGTCCGATCCCAACATCCGCTTCGTCCTGAAGGAAATCCCGGTCCTCGGTCCCCAGTCGCACGAGGCGGCACGGGTATCACTCGCCTTCCGCGAGATCGCCCCGACGCGCTACGGCGAGTTTCACCGGCAGTTGCTCGGCTCGCGCGGGACCGCCGATGAAGCCAGCGCCATCGCGCTGGCGAAGGATCTCGGCGTCGATGAGGCCGCGTTGCGCGAGGCCATGACGTCGGACGCGGTCGCCGACGCCCTGCAGGAATCGAACGACCTCGCCACCGGCCTCGGCATCAACGGGACGCCGTCCTACGTCATCTCCCGGGAACTGGTGCCGGGCGCGGTCGGCCTCGACAACCTGACGGCGAGCATCGCCAATGTGCGCGAATGCGGCAGCATTGCCTGTTGACGAGCAGCTGACGGAACGAAACGCGGCCTGTGGCGCTTTCCCCGCGCCTGCGATGCCTCTATAGGGGGCTGTGAGCCGCGCCAGGCGTGTGCGATTGTCAAAAAATGACCGAGGGTCGATGACCTCGACGATCTACTTCCTCAACGGACCCAATCTCAACACGCTCGGCACCCGCGAGCCGGAGATCTACGGCACGACGACGCTCGCCGACATCGAAGGCCGGTGCCGCGAAGTCGCGGCAGCGGCCGGGTTCGAGATCGCGTTCCGGCAGTCCAACCACGAAGGCGAACTGGTCGACTGGATCCACGAGGCGCGGGAACGCGCCGTGGCCATCGTCATCAACGCCGCGGCCTATACCCATACGTCCCTCGCCCTCCACGACGCTCTCCGGGTCTTCGGAAAGCCTGTCGTCGAGGTGCATCTGTCCAACATTCACGCGCGCGAGGAGATCAGGCACAAGAGCCTGATCGCGCCGGTCGCCGTCGGTATGATCGCCGGCTTCGGACCGGTGGGGTACGAACTCGCCATTGCGGCCCTCAAGGCGCGCCTGTGATAGCATCGAGTCGAGAAGACCGAAGGAATTGCATGTCGAAAGAAGACCACTCTGTCGACCCGTCATTCGTGCGCGAGATGGCGAGCATCCTGAAGGACACCGATCTGACCGAGATCGAGGTCGAGCACGGTGAGATGCGGGTTCGCGTTTCCCGCCAGAAGGACTACGGCGGCTACGGGCAGCCGATGCACTACCCCGCGCCGTCAGGCCCGGCCCCGTCTGCGCCCGCCCCGCATCACGAGCAGCCTGCGGCACCGGCAGTCGCCTCCGGACCGGAGAAGGGCACCGTCCCCTCGCCCATGGTCGGCACCGTCTACCTGTCCTCGGCGCCGGGCGCGAGGTCCTTCGTGGAAGTCGGCCAGAAGGTCGCCGAGGGCGAGACGCTCCTGATCATCGAAGCGATGAAGACGATGAACCAGATTCCCGCGCCGCGCGCCGGCACGGTCACCAAGATCCTGGTCGAGAATGCGCAGCCTGTGGAATACGGCGAACCTCTCGTCGTGATCGCGTAAGGGGCGCGGCATGGTCAAGAAGGTCCTGATCGCCAACCGCGGCGAGATCGCGCTGCGCGTCCTGCGTGCCTGCAAGGAACTCGGCATCTCCACGGTCGCTGTCCATTCGACCGCCGACAACACGGCCATGCATGTGCGCCTCGCCGACGAGAGCGTCTGCATCGGGCCGCCGCCGGCCCGCGACAGCTATCTGAACATTCCGCAGATCGTGGCGGCCTGCGAAGTGTCGGGCGCCGATGCGGTGCATCCAGGTTACGGCTTCCTGTCCGAGAATGCCCGGTTCGCCGATATTCTCGACGCCCACAACATCACCTTCATCGGGCCCACCGCCGAGCACATCCGGATCATGGGCGACAAGATCGAGGCCAAGCGCACTGCCAAGCGGCTCGGCATTCCGGTCGTTCCGGGCTCGCCGGGCGCGGTCACCGACGACGACGAGGCGGCCAGGATCGCCGAGGAGATCGGCTATCCTGTGCTGGTCAAGGCGTCGGCCGGCGGCGGCGGACGCGGCATGAAGGTGGCGCACACGCCGAAGGATTTGTCGAACGCCCTGTCGACGGCCCGCTCGGAAGCCGGATCGGCCTTCGGCGACGATGCCGTCTATCTGGAGAAATACCTCAAGAAGCCGCGCCATATCGAGGTGCAGGTCTTCGGCGACGGCGCCGGCAACGCCATCCACCTGGGCGAGCGCGACTGCTCGCTGCAGCGCCGCCACCAGAAGGTCTGGGAAGAGGCCAGTTCGCCGGCGCTCGACCAGGAGCAGCGTGACCGGATCGGCAGCATCTGTGCCAATGCCATCGCCAAGCTCGGCTATCGCGGCGCCGGCACGATCGAGTTCCTGTTCGAGAACGAGGAGTTCTATTTCATCGAGATGAACACCCGCCTGCAGGTGGAGCATCCGGTGACGGAAGCCATCACCGGTCTCGATCTCGTCCATGAGCAGATTCGCGTCGCCAGCGGCCAGGGCCTGTCGGTGACGCAGGCGGACATCCAGTTCGCCGGCCATGCCATCGAATGCCGGATCAATGCCGAGGATCCAGAGACCTTCGCGCCCTCGCCGGGGCAGATCACCCATTACCACATGCCCGGCGGGCTCGGCGTGCGCGTCGATTCTGGCGTCTATCAGGGCTATTCGATCCCGCCCTTCTACGACAGCCTGATCGGCAAGCTGATCGTGCACGGCCGCACCCGCACCGAATGCATGATGCGGCTGCGGCGGGCTCTCGACGAGATCGTCGTCGACGGGATCAAGACGACGCTGCCGCTGTTCCGGGACCTCGTCGACAATCCCGATATCGCCAAGGGCGACTACGACATCCATTGGCTGGAGAAGTACCTCGCGCAGCGCGCGGCGGGGTAAGACCATGGCACGGCGTGGTGGCCAGCGTTTCGAGATCACCCCGTCCATCCTGCTGAAGGCCTATGCCTGCGGCATCTTTCCCATGGCGGAAAAGGCGGACGATCCGGGCATCTTCTGGATCGATCCGACCGAACGCGGCATCCTGCCGCTCGACGGCTTCCACCTGCCGCGCAGCCTGCGCAAGACCATCCGCCGCGCGCCCTTCGAGATTCGCGTCGACACCGCCTTCCCGGCGGTCGTCGACGGCTGCGCCGAGGCGGCGCCGGGGCGCATGGAGACCTGGATCAACGGCCAGATCCGGTCGCTGACCCTGGCGCTGTTTCAGGAAGGTTTCGCCCACTGCGTCGAGGCGTGGGAGGGCGAGGAGCTGGTCGGGGGCCTCTACGGCGTCTCGCTCGGGGCGGCGTTCTTCGGCGAGAGCATGTTCTCGCGGCGCACGGACGCCTCGAAGATCGCCCTCGCCTATCTGTGGGAACGGCTCAGCCGCGGCGGCTATCGCCTGCTCGACACGCAGTTCCTGACCAGCCATCTGGAGCGATTCGGCGCGATCGAAATCGACCGGGAGACCTATCAGTCGCTGCTGGCCGATGCGGTGGCGCGGGACGCGACCTTCTATCCGGCCGGCGCCGGCACGTCCGAATCGGTCTTGCAGCTCTTCAGCCAGACGTCATAGACCGGATGCTCCACGGCGTTCAGGCCGGGAGAAGCGGCGAACATCCAGCCGGAAAAGATCTGGCGGATATCGCGCTGAAGCGTGATCTCGTCGACCTTGACGAAGGCGTCTGTCCGGGCCGCTTCGCCCTCGGCGCTGGTGTAGCAGACCTTGGGCGTCACCTGCAGGGCGCCGAACTGGACCGTCTCGTCGATATAGACGTCGAAGGTCGTGATCCGCCCGGTGATCTTGTCGAGACCGGAAAACACCGCGACCGGGTTCGCGATGCGCTGCTGGGCCGCCGCCGGCGTCAGCGCCACGCCCGTGACGGCCAGCAGGATCGACGCACATAGCCGACGGTTCATGGATGCGTCCTCAACGTTCCCGGCCCGTCGGGCCGGCATATACGCGCAGTGTGTGCCGTCAGAATGCGGCAAGGGCGGGGAGATCGGCCGCTTTCCAGGCGATTGATCCGGGCGGACATGGCGTCATCGCGGCAACCGGCCGACGTCGAAGCGTGCGCCGCGGTTACGGCGTCCAGGCGTCGTAATCGTCGGTGACGCGCGGGCGCTCGGACGGGCGCAGGAGCGAGCCCTGCGGCCGATAGGCCTTCGCCGTGCCGGTGTAGTTCGGCTGGTGCGGCTTCTGCCAGGCGCGCGGCGTGTACTGCTCGCCCGACGGCGGCGTGTCGACCCGGTGATGGATCCACCCGTGCCAGCCGCCGGCGATCATGGAGGCCTCGGCCGGGCCGTTGTAGATCACCCAGCGCTTGGAGCCGTCGGCGTTCTGATAATACTGATTGCCGGCCTCGTCCTCGCCGACCTTCTGGCCCTTGCGCCAAGTATAGAATCTCGTGCCGATCGTCTGGCCTTGCCACCAGGTGAAGATCTGCAGCAGCCATTCCTTCATGGGAATTCCAGTCCGTGTCGATGCGGGGACGTTATGCTGCCGCGGCCGCAAAATGTCCACCTCGGTATGGCGTCGGTGCCTTGCACCCGGCAGCACCCTGCCCGGCTCACGCTCCGGCGAGCGGCTTCTCGTAGACGGCGGCCGGGATGCCCGAATCGGCAGACCCGCAATTGGCCGTCGATCCGGTCTTGGCGAAGCCGTGGGCGCGGTAGAACGCCACCGCCACGTCGTTCGCCTCTTCCACTTCGAGCCGCATGATGCGCGCCGTCGGGAAGCAGCCGGCGATCTCGGCGAGAAGGTCGCGGCCGATGCCCTGGCGCTGGCAGTCCGGCCGGACATAGAGCTGGTGCAGGACGACCAGCTTGCCGTCGCCGGCGGTCGAGGCGGCATAGGCCATGCCGCCGATCCGGGTCCCGTCGTCGGCGACGAGGAACTCCGAGTTCAGCCGCGCAATTCGCGGACGCAACGCCTCCACCGAATGCCAGGAGCGGGTGATCTCGCTCACCCGCCCGGCCCCGTAGATGCCGTCATAGGTGTCGTGCCAGGTCTCGCCGAGCAGACCGCTGATCGCCTCCAGATCCTGCACGCCGGCGGTGCGAACGAAGAAGATCATTCCAGGCCGAGCTTCTGCTTCACCAGCGCGTTGACCGCCTGCGGGTTGGCCTTGCCGCCCGTCGCCTTCATCACCTGGCCGACGAACCAGCCGGCCATGGTCGGCTTGGCGCGCGCCTGCTCCACCTTGTCGGGATTGGCGGCGATCACCTCGTCGACCGCCGTCTCGATGGCGCCCGTGTCGGTGACCTGCTTCATGCCCCGTTCGTCGACGATCGTCTCCGGATCGCCGCCCTCGTTCCAGACGATCTCGAACAGGTCCTTGGCGATCTTGCCGGAGATCGTCTCGGCACGGATCATGTCGAGAATCGCCCCGAGCTGTTCGGCCGACACCGGCGTTTCGCCGATGTCCTTGCCGGCCTTGTTCAGCGCACCGAGAAGGTCGTTGATCACCCAGTTGGCGGCCTGCTTGGCGTCGCGCCCCCTGGCGACGTCCTCGTAATAGTCGGCGATCGCCTTCTCGGAGACGAGGATCGATGCGTCATAGGGCGACAGGCCGGCGTCCCGGATCAGCCGGTTCTTCTTGTCGTCCGGCAGTTCCGGCAGGCCTTCCAGCAGCGCGTCGATATAGGCCTGATCGAATTCCAGCGGCAGCAGGTCCGGATCGGGGAAGTAGCGATAATCGTGCGCCTCCTCCTTGGAACGCATCGCCCGGGTCTCGCCCTTGGCCGGGTCGTAGAGCCGGGTCTCCTGGTCGATTGTGCCGCCGTCCTCGATGATCGCGACCTGACGGCGGGCCTCGGACTCGATCGCCTGTCCGACAAAGCGGATCGAGTTGACGTTCTTGATCTCGCAGCGCGTGCCGAAGGCGCCGCCGGGACGCCGCACGGAAACGTTCACGTCGGCCCGCATGGAGCCTTCGTCCATGTTGCCGTCGCAGGTGCCGAGATAGCGCAGGATCGTCCGCAGCTTGGTCAGATAGGCCTTGGCCTCGTCGGCCGACCGCATGTCGGGCTTGGAGACGATCTCCATCAGCGCGACGCCGGAGCGGTTGAGGTCGACATAGGACATCGTCGGATGCTGGTCGTGCATCGACTTGCCGGCGTCCTGTTCGAGATGCAGACGCTCGACGCCGATCTCGATTTCCTCGAAGGCGCCTTTCGAATCGGGACCGACCGAGACCGAGACGATGCCCTCGCCGACGATCGGGTCCTTGAACTGCGAGATCTGGTAGCCCTGCGGCAGGTCCGGATAGAAATAGTTCTTCCGGTCGAAGACCGAGCGATGCTTGATCTCGGCCTTGAGGCCGAGGCCGGTCCGCACCGCCTGGCGCACGCATTCTTCGTTGATCACCGGCAGCATGCCGGGCATCGCCGCGTCGACGAGACTGACATGGTCGTTCGGCGGACCACCGAAATCGGTCGAGGCGCCGGAGAAAAGCTTGGCTTCGGAGGTAACCTGGGCATGGACCTCCATGCCGATCACGATCTCCCAGTCGCCGGTGGCGCCGGAGATGAAGTTCTTCGGATCGGGCGTTCGGGTGTCGACGAGGGTCATGGGCGTGTCCAGAAACTTCAAATGTGCTGCCAAAACGGCTGGTTCAATGCACGGAGCGGGTCGATGGCGGCCCGGCGTCCATCGGACGAAGATGGTCCATCAGCGGCCAAGCGCGGCGATGATTTCGTCGCGCTCGACGTCGAGGCTGTCGGACGCCGGTGGCCGGCCGGCCCGGCGATACCAGTAGCCGGCATTGTCCAGATCGCCTTCGATCCGGTGGAGATGGGCATGGATCCAGGCAGCATCGGCGGATGCATCATCCTGGACGACCGCATGGGCGCCATGCCAGTCGCCGGCGGCCAGACGGTCGAGCGCGCTGCGAAGATCGGCCATCAGCCTACCACCATTTCGCTGGTTCGAACCGGCCGGCAGACTGCTCGATGGCGTTGCCGAGCGCAAACAGCGTCTCTTCCTCGAAGGGACGGCCGATGAGCTGCAGGCCGAGGGGAAGCCCCTCGCCCGTCAGACCTGCCGGCACGGCGAGGCCCGGCAGTCCGGCCATGTTCACCGTGACCGTGAAGATGTCGTTGAGGTACATCTTCACCGGATCGGAGGCCATCTCCTGGTCGGCGATGCCGAAGGCCGCAGAGGGCGTCGCCGGCGTCAGCAGCGCGTCGATGCCGTCGGCATAGACCGTCTCGAAGTCCCGCTTGATCAGGGTGCGGACCTTCTGGGCGCGCAGGTAATAGGCGTCGTAATAGCCGGCCGACAGCACATAGGTGCCGATCATGATGCGCCGCTTGACCTCGCGCCCGAAGCCGGCGGCGCGGGTGTTCTCGTACATCTCGGCGACGTCCTTGCCCGGCACCCGCAGGCCGTAGCGCACGCCGTCATAGCGGGCGAGATTCGACGAGGCCTCGGCCGGGGCGACGATGTAATAAGCCGGCAGTGCGTATTTGGTATGCGGCAGGGAGACGTCGACGATCTCCGCACCGGCGTCGCGCAGCCAGGCGATGCCCTGCTGCCAGAGCGCCTCGATCTCCTCCGGCATGTTGTCGACGCGGTATTCCTTGGGAATGCCGATGCGCAGGCCCTTGACCGAGCGGCCGACCGCCGCCTCGTAGTCCGGCACCGGCAGGTCCACGGATGTGGTGTCCTTGGGGTCGACCGAGGCCATGGATTTCAACAGGATCGCCGCGTCGCGGACGTCGCGGGCGATGGGCCCCGCCTGGTCGAGCGACGAGGCGAACGCCACCGTGCCCCAGCGCGAGCAGCGGCCGTAGGTCGGCTTGATGCCGACCGTGCCGGTAAAGGCGGCGGGCTGGCGGATCGAGCCACCGGTATCGGTGGCCGTCGCGCCGGCGCACAGATGCGCCGACACCGCAGCCGCCGAGCCGCCTGACGAGCCGCCGGGCACCAGATCGACATTGGAACCCTTGCGACGCCAGGGGTTCTTCACCGGCCCGTAATAGGACGTCTCGTTGGACGAGCCCATGGCGAACTCGTCCATGTTGAGCTTGCCCAGCATCACCGCGCCATCAGCCCACAGGTTTGCGGTCACCGTCGATTCGTAGCGCGGCGCGAAGCCGTCGAGGATGTGCGAGGCAGCCTGGGTGTGGACGCCTTCGGTGGCGAAGAGATCCTTGATGCCCAGCGGGATGCCTTCGAGCGCCCCGGCCTCGCCCTTCGCCAGCCGCTCGTCGGACGCCCTGGCCATGGCGAGCGCCTTGTCGGGCGTCACCGCCACATAGGCGTTGAGCTGCGGATTGGCGGCCGCGATCGCGGCATTGTAGGCCTGCGTCAGCTCCGTGGCGGAGATCTCCTTCGCCGCGAGCTTGTCCCGCGCTTCGGCGATGGTGAAAGACGTCAACTCGGTCATCGGGACAGCTTCTTTTCGTAAAAGCGGTTGTAATCGGAATCGGCGTAGTCGAGCACGGCTTCGCAACGGGTGAAGCCGGATCGTTCGTAGAGGGCCCAGGCCGGCTCGAAGCCGGCGGTGGCGCCGGTCTCCAGGACCAGCCGTGCCAGACCCAGACGGCGGGCTTCGGCCTCGATGGATAGCAGGATCAGCCATCCCAGACCGGTCCCGCGCATCTCGGCCACGACGTACATGCGCTTCACCTCACCGGTCGTCGGGCCGTGGATCTTCAATGCCCCCATCCCGACTGCGACCGCCTCGGCATTGCGCACCACGAAAACCGTGGAATCCTCTCCCGCCATCTGTTCGGCGGTGAGCTGGTACTGGAACTGCGGTGGCGACAACGGCCGGAGGTAGTCGTTCAACTGGGCGACCAAGCCTCGCAACTCGTCATGCAGCGGTGATTCTGCCGCAATCGTCACCGTCATGGCGCGACTATTCCACGACCTTGGGCACGACGAAGAAATGATCCTCGCTCGCAGGTGCGTTGGCAACGATGTCGTCGGCCTTGGCACCGTCGGTGACCACGTCGGTCCGCTTCTTCATCGCCATCGGGATGACCGAGGTCATCGGTTCGACACCCTCGACATCGACTTCCCCGAGCTGTTCGACGAAGCCGAGAATGGCGTTGAGCTCGCCTTCCATGGCCGCGACCTCGTCATCGGTGACGGCGATCCGGGACAGCCGGGCGACGCGGCGGACGGTTGAAGCATCGACGGACATTGCGGCCCTGTTGGTTCAAGAAGAATTGCCGGAGCTATAGCGGCGCGTCCGGCACGAGGCAACGCCGCATGCGACAGCCGGCAGGACGACGGCGTCGCCCGACCGGCTTCATTCATATGTGGCAGCGCAGTGATCGTCCCGGGATCAGACCTCGAAGGCCTCGCCGATGGCTGGCAGGCGGATCTTGTCGGCCTCGCCCTCCATCGCGGCCGTGAACTTGTCGGGATTGGGATCGAGGATCGGCATCGTGCCCCAATGGATCGGAATGACGGTGTCGAACTTGAAATAGCGGCGGCAGGCGAGCGCGGCGACGGCGGCGCCCATGGTGAAGCGGTCGCCGATGGGTACCATGGCAATCCTGGGTGCGTGCAGTTCCTCGATCAGCGCCATGTCACCGAAAATGTCGGTGTCGCCCATGTGATAGACGGTCGGGCCGTCGCGGAAATGGAAGACCAGGCCATTCGGCATGCCGAGATAGGTCACCGACCCGTCGTCCAGAATGTCGCCGGAGGAGTGGAACGCCTGGGTGAAGGTGACGGTGAAATCGTCGAAGCTGATCGTGCCGCCGGTATTGCCCGGCTCGCCGTTCTCGACGCCCTTGCCGCCGAGCCAGGACAGAAGATCGAAATTGCCGATCACCTTGCAGCCGGTCCGCTTGGCGATGTCGACGGTGTCGCCGACATGATCGCCGTGGCCGTGGGTCAGGGCGATATGGGTCACCCCTTCGGTGGCACCGGCGACATCGCCCTTGAAGTGGGGGTTCCCCGTCAGGAAAGGGTCGATCAGGATGACCGACGAGCCGGTGTCGATCCGAAATGCGGAATGGCCGAAATAGGTGATCTTCATGGAAAGGCTCCTTGCCGTCTGATCGTCGGGCTGGACTTCGTTGCAAATGGTCCGCCATTGGGCGTGCTAACTGCACCGCCCCGCCCCACGGTCAAGGAGAGCGCGATGCCCATCGTATCGCTGGATGATTTCGCCGCAGGCGTGCCGCACGGCACGACCATCGCCGGCCTTGACCTCGGCACCAAGACCATCGGTCTGGCGGTCTCCGATCTCGGCCAGCGCTTTGCCACGCCCCGAAAGGTCCTGCGGCGCACCAAGTTCACCGCGGACGCCAACGCGCTGGTGGCGGCGCTCAACGACGACCGGATCGCCGGCATCGTCATCGGCCTGCCCCTGAACATGGACGGATCGGAAGGACCGCGCGCCCAGGCGACGCGGGCGTTCCTGCGCAATTTCGGCCGCTTCGACGACCGGCCGGTGCTCCTGTGGGACGAACGGCTGTCGACGGTGGCTGCCGAGCGTGGGCTGCTCGAGGCCGACGTATCGCGGCGAAAGCGGGCGGAACGGATCGATTCGGCCGCCGCGTCCTTCATCCTTCAGGGGGCGCTGGACCGGCTCTCGTCGCTGCGCTCATAGGCCAGGCCGTCGGCCAGAGCGAGGCGGGCCTCGCGGCGCGCCTGCCACCAGGCGGCAATCTTGCGACGGCGCCGGAAAGCGACGATCGCGCCGAGGATGAGGCTGTCCACGGCCAGCGCCCGCGCCACCATGGCGGGGATCAACGCAGGCTCGATGCCCAGGATCGTGCCGTAGACCATGAAGACCCGGTCATGGGTTTCGCGCGAGAACAGCGGTCCACCGAGATCGTTCAGCGACAGGAAATACCAGCCCCAGAAAACGATCAGCGGCCCGATCCAGAGCACCAGCAGCGTGCGCATCAGCGGGTCTCGCCTTTGTCGGTAAACGGGGTGCGGTGCCGCCGCATGATCGCTTCGCGCTCAGCCATGTGAATGGAACGCAGGACCGATTCGAAGGCGGCATCGTCGGCCGCGTTGTCGACCTCGACGAGGCGGTCGAACAGCAGCGCGCCGAAGGTCAGCGCCAGGGAGACGAGGAAGCCCGGTCCCTCCCCGAACAGCGTTGCCAAGGGCGAACCGGCTATGGCTGCGGCTGCATAGAAGGCAAAGAGGGCGACGAGCACGGCCGCGGCGAGCGGCTCGGCACGGCGAATGGCGAGGAAGGACGGCGATGCCAGACCGCTGATGGCCATGACCAGTCCGGTGGCCAGTGCTGCGAACAGGGCGGCGAAGACCAGCGTCGCCTGCCCGGGCAGGAAGAATTCCGGCGCGAGTGCCAGTTCCTGCAGGAGGCCATGGACGGCAGGACTGGCTGCCAGGGGGTCGAGCCAGCCCGAATGCGCCAGGAGACGCAGGCTGCACAGGCCCGCAAATCCCGTCCAGGCGCTGAGTGCCAGGGTCGTCGCCATCCTGCGCATGAAACCTCCTCGTCACGGTTACCGATCCGTTAACGGCGACCCTGTCGTCGCGAGGCCTCCGCCGCAATCGAAACCGCTTGTTAACCTTAACGCGTCCCCTCCTCGGTCTTCCTGTCCAGAAACGCCGTCAGACAGCTTCGGTTGCCGCCGGCCGCTCAGCGGATGGGCGGATAGAGGTCCTCGACGATGCGGCGGGAATCGTGCCGCAGGTCGAGCATGCCGTAGGTGTGGCGGAAGACGCCCCCGAGCCGCGTTTCGGTGAAGGCATCGGCGGTCCGGCCCAGCCCGAGCCGGCGCATGGACGCACTGGCCCCGGCCAGCGCCAGCTGCTCGGCCAGCAGCCGGCAGGCGCCTTCGTCCGACAGCGCCATCGACATGGCCGCGCGCAGCACCCCTGGCGTGCCGCCGGCGGTCTCGGCCATGTCGCTCTCGATCGTGGCGATCACGGTGTCGAAGGCCTGGGAGTCGCGCTTCAGGATGCGCGCGAGATCGAGCGCCATGACATTGCCCGACCCCTCCCAGATCGCGTTCACCGGAGCCTCGCGATAGGCCCGGGCCAGCCGTCCATCCTCGACATAGCCATTGCCACCGAGGCACTCCATCGCCTCGTAGGTCACCGCCGGTGCCATCTTGCAGACCCAGTACTTGGTCACCGGCGTCATGACGCGGGCCCATGCGGCATCGGTATCGGACGCCGTTTCCCCTGCCCGCCGGTCGAAGGCTTCCGCAAGCCGGAAGGACAGCACCGTGGCGGCGGCGACGTCCAGCGCCATGTCGGCGAGCACTCGCACCATCTGGGGCTGCTCGATCAGCGTCTTGCCGAACACGCGCCGTTCGCGGGCATGGTGGACCGCCTCGGCCAGGGCGCCGCGCATCAGGCCGGCCGAGGCCAGCGCGCAGTCGAGCCGGGTCAGCGTCACCATCTCGATGATGGTCTTCACGCCCTTGCCCGGATCTCCGACCCGCTGTGCGTCGGCGTCGACGAATTCAATCTCCGACGAGGCGTTCGACCGGTTGCCGAGCTTGTCCTTCAGTCGCTGGAAATGAAGGCCGTTCAGCGAACCGTCTTCACGGCGGCGGGGCATGAGGAAGCAGGTCGGTCCCTCCGGCGCCTGGGCGAGGACTAGGAACCCGTCCGACATGGGCGCCGACATGAACCATTTGTGGCCGGTCAGGCGGTAATGGCCGTCGCCGGCATCGACCGCATTGGTCGTGTTGGCCCTGACATCGGTCCCGCCCTGCTTCTCGGTCATGCCCATGCCGAGGGTGACTCCGGCCTTTGTCAGGGGTGGCTTGACGCCCGGGTCGTACTGGCGCGTGGCGATGACCGGCAGCCAGGTACCGCGCAGCCTGGGAGCTGCGGCCAGGGCCGCGACCGACGCGCTGGTCATGGTGATCGGGCACAGATGCCCACACTCCACGCCGGCCGTCATGTAGAAGCGCGCCGCCCGCGCGGCATGGCGCCGCCCGGCCTCTTCATCGGGCCCCTGCCAGATCGAGGCGTGCAGCCCGTCGGCGATCGAACGGCGCATCAGCGCGTGATAGGCCGGATGGTAGTCGATGAGCTCCAGGCGCCGGCCCTTCTCGTCGAAGCGACGCAGGCGCGGCGTTTCGACATTGGCGAGCCGGGCTAGGTCATGGGCCTCGAAGGAGCCGCAGAATCGTCCGTGCCGCTCCAGCGTCAGCAGCGTCGGCTCACCAAACCCGGCAGACAGGAGCCGCAGCAGCGGATCGCTGCGAAACACGTTGAAACCGGCGTAGTCGGAGGACTGGTTGGTGACCTCGTGGGTCTGGAATGTCGTCTCGGCCACGCGCGTCTCCTGTGCTTCAATCGGCGCGATCCTTGCCGCAAAACCGCGGATTGCCTATAGGCGTCGTTTTAATGAGCGCGACCTTGCCCATCCCCCCGTTCGGCCAGCGACACCTTCTGGGTATCGCCCGCCTGAAACCCCACGAGATCGAACAGCTGATCGATCTGGCCGAGGCGGAAGTGGCCGTCAGCCGCCGGCGCGACAAGAAGAAGTCGACGCTCAAGGGACGCACCCAGATCAACCTCTTCTTCGAGGCGTCGACCCGCACCCAGGCGTCGTTCGAACTGGCAGGCAAGCGCCTCGGTGCCGACGTCATGAACATGGCGATCGCCAATTCGTCGGTCAAAAAGGGCGAGACCCTGATCGACACGGCGATGACCCTGAACGCCATGCAGCCGGATATCCTGATCGTGCGGCACCATTCGGCCGGTGCGGTGGCGCTCTTGGCACAGAAGGTCGCCTGCTCGGTGGTCAATGCCGGCGACGGCGCCCACGAGCATCCGACCCAGGCGCTGCTGGATGCGCTGACCATCCGCCGCCACAAGGGCCGCATCGCCCGGCTCACCGTGACGATCTGCGGCGACGTCCTGCACAGCCGCGTCGCGCGCTCCAACATCCTCCTTCTCAACGCGCTCGGCGCCAGGGTGCGTGTCGTGGCGCCCTCGACCCTGCTGCCCAGCGGCATCGAATCGATGGGCGTCGAGGTCTTCCGGCGCATGGAGGACGGGCTGAAGGACGCGGACGTGGTGATGATGCTGCGCCTGCAGCGCGAGCGCATGGAAGGATCCTTCGTCCCCTCGGTGCGCGAATATTTCCGCTATTTTGGCCTCGACGCCGAAAAGCTCAGATACGCCAAGCCCGATGCGTTGGTCATGCATCCCGGCCCGATGAACCGCGGCGTCGAGATCGCCTCAGAGATCGCCGACGGACCGCAGAGCGTCATCGAGGAGCAGGTGGAGATGGGCGTCGCGGTCCGCATGGCGGTGATGTCGGCGCTGATCGGCGGACCGGAGGTCTCGGCATGAGCACGCCGGCGCCAACCGTCATCGAGCATGTGCGGATCGTCGATCCGGCCCGGTCGCTGGACGAGACCGGCACGGTCATCGTCGCGGGCGGGCGGATCTTGGCTGCCGGCGCGGATGCCCTCAACCAGGGCGCGCCCGACGGCGCCGAGATCGTCGACGGCCGGCGCCTCCTGCTCGTGCCCGGCCTTGTCGATGCACGGGTGTTCATCGGCGAACCGGGCGGCGAACACCGCGAGACGATCGCCTCGGCCTCTGCCGCTGCGGCCGCCGGTGGCGTGACCTCCATCCTGACCATGCCCGACACCAATCCCGTGGTCGACGAGGTGGCGATCGCCGAGTTCGTGATGCGCACGGCGCGCGACACGGCCGCCGTTAACGTCTTCCCGGCGGCCGCCCTCACCCGCGGCCTGAAGGGCAAGGAGATGAGCGAGATCGGTCTCCTGACCTCGGCCGGGGTGCGGGCCTTCACCGATGGCCGGCACACGATTTCCGATCCGGTGCTGCTGCGGCGGATCATGACCTATGCCCGCGATTTCGACGCCTTGGTGATGCACGAGACGCAGGATGCCGCGCTGACCGGCAGCGGCGTCATGAACGAGGGCCTGCTGGCGTCCTGGCTGGGTCTGCCCGGCGCGCCCGCTGAGGCCGAGATCATCCCGCTGGAACGGGACTTGCGCCTCGCTGCCCTCACCGGCTGCCGCTACCATGCGGCCAAGGTCTCGCTGGGCGAATCGGCGGCCGTCATGCGGCAGGCCAAACGCCGCGGGACCGCCGCAACGGCCGGCATCTCGATCAACCATCTGTCGCTCAACGAGAACGACATCGGCGAATATCGCACCTTCTTCCGCCTGTCGCCGCCATTGCGCCGCGAGGAGGACCGCGCCGCCATGGTCACGGCCCTGGCCGATGGAACCATCGACATCATCGTCTCCTCCCACGATCCGCAGGACGCCGACGGCAAGCGCCGGCCCTTCGCCGAAGCCGAGAGCGGCGCGATCGGCCTCGAGACCCTGCTGCCGGCCGCCCTGCGCCTGCATCATTGCGGCGACGTGTCCCTGCCCCGCATCATCGAGTGTCTGACCGCCGCGCCGGCGAAGCTGCTGGGGATCGACCGCGGCACGCTCGCGCCGGGATCTGTGGCCGACATGACCCTGGTCGATCTCGAGGCGCCGTTCCTGTTCAGCGAGGATCGCATCCGCTCGCGCTCGAAGAACACCGCCTTCGAGAACGCCCGCTTCCAGGGCCAGGTCTTGCGGACCTTCGTCGCCGGCCGCACAGTCTTCCAGGAACCGGACCGGAGCGGGGGCTGATGGTGGATTGGGGAGCGGGCCTCTGGCCGATCTGGCTGGCGTGCGTCGTCGGCGGCTATCTCATCGGCTCGATTCCCTTCGGGCTGATCTTCGCGCGCCTGTTCGGCCTCGGCGACATCCGCAAGATCGGCTCGGGCAACATCGGCGCCACCAACGCGCTGCGCACCGGCAACAAGCCGATGGCCGCCCTGACCCTTGCCGGTGACATCCTGAAGGGTACCGTGCCGGTGCTCGTCGCCTCACGCTGGGGCGGCGAAGCGGCCATCCTGGCTGGCTTGGCGGCGTTTCTCGGCCACCTCTTCCCGGTGTGGGTCGGCTTCAAGGGGGGTAAGGGCGTCGCCACCTATCTCGGCATCCTTCTCGGAATCGCCCCGATCGGCGTCCTTGTCTTCGCCGCGGTCTGGCTCTCCGTGGCGTACTTCTCCCGCTATTCCTCGCTGGCCGCCCTGGCAGCCACGCTGATCGTGCCGATCGCCTATCTCGCCCTCGGCTATTTGGACGCGGCCGCCCTCACCGGCCTCCTGACGCTGATCGTCTACATCCGCCATCACGCAAATATCCGCCGGCTGCTGGCCGGCACCGAGGGCAAGATCGGAGCCAAGGGGTGACGGTCTCCGACGCCTCTCCCCGTGGCGTCAGACTTCCCGACGAGACCCGGCTTGCCTGGCTGCGCCTGATCCGCAGCGAGAACGTCGGCCCCGTCACCTTCCGCACCCTGATCAACCGCTTCGGCGGCGCCGACGCGGCGCTGGCGGCACTGCCCGAACTGGCCGCGCGCGGCGGCCGCAGCATCCGGGTCGAAAGCCGGGAATCGGCCGAGGCGGAGATGGCCCGGGCGATCCGCATGGGGGCCCGCTTCATCTGCCTGGGCGAACCCGAGTACCCCACGCTGCTGAGGGCGACGGAGAGCACGCCGCCGGTGCTGGCGATCATGGGCGCCGCGGATACCCTCGACCAGCCGGCCGTCGCAATCGTCGGCGCGCGCAACGCCTCCCTCTCAGGGGTCAAGCTCACACGCCAGATCGCCGCGGAGATCGGCCGCTCGGGGTACGTCGTGGTCTCGGGGCTGGCGCGCGGCATCGATGCGGCCGCCCACGAGGCCGCGCTGGCGACCGGAACATCGGCGTCTTCGCCGGCGGTCTCGGCCGCCCCTATCCCGACGAGAACCGCCCGCTGATGCGCCGGATCGTCGACGAGGGCGGCTGCCTCGTCTCCGAGCGTCTTTTCGGCTGGGAGCCACGCTCCCGCGACTTTCCCCGGCGCAACCGGCTGGTCGCGGGGCTGGCGATGGACCTGGTGGTGACCGAGGCCGCGCTGCGCTCAGGATCGCTGATCAGTGCCCGCATCACCGCGGAGATCGGCCGGATCGTCTTTGCCGTGCCCGACTCGCCCCTCGATCCGCGCGCCGCCGGTACCAACCAGTTGCGGAAGACCGGAGCCATACTGGCGACCGAAGGGGCCGACATCATCGAGGCGCTGCGACCCCTGGACGATCGTATGACAGCCGGCCCACCCGCAATCGAGGAGCCACCTTCGGGACAGGCCTCCGACGAGCCGGCGGAAGGCGAGCGCGAGCGTATCCTTGAAACCCTCGGTCCCACGCCGGTCGCCATCGACGACAGCATCGCCCATACCGGTGCCCGGCCCGGCGCGGTCCAGCTCGTCCTTCTGGAACTGGATCTGTCGGATCGCCTGGAGCGCCATCCCGGCGGGCTGGTATCGCTACTTCTCTGACCGCGTCGTGCTGAGCGAGATCTGATGCTCTGCCTCGAGCCGCGCCATCTCCAGGAGATAGCCCAGCAACGAGTTGTTCTGGACGTTCGACACAAGCTTCAGTTGTGCCAGCATGTCGCGGACGTAGCGCAAATTCGCTTCGCGTCGGTTGGATGCGCTGTCATGGATGGCACACTCCCGAAAGCGGCAGGCGACGGCGACGAATCCCATGTCCGCGCGGTCTTGCCCTGAAGCTGCAACTTTAGGGATTTTCTGTCCATGACTACAACCAGCAAGAGTGCGCGACGAGGGGCGGGGTTGACCGGTCGCGCCGGACTGTCCATGTGACGGTGCGGCCGACGCCCGTTTCGTCGTCGAGTTTTCTGCTGCACAGGCGACCTGACCGGGTCGCATCTCTCTTCTCTCAGGACTGCCTTGTCATGGATGTCGTCATCGTCGAATCGCCGGCCAAAGCGAAGACGATCAACAAATACCTCGGTGGCGACTACCATGTGATCGCCTCCTACGGCCACGTTCGCGACCTTCCTCCCAAGGACGGATCGGTGCGTCCGGACGAAGATTTCGCGATGAGCTGGGAGGTCGGCAAGCCCTCGGTAAAGCGAATCAACGAGATCGCCCAGGCGGTCAAGAAGGCCGACGGCCTCGTGCTGGCGACCGATCCGGATCGCGAGGGCGAGGCCATCTCCTGGCACGTCCTGGAAGTGCTGCGGCAGAAGAAGGTGATCGGCACCAAGCCCGTCAGCCGGGTCGTCTTCAACGCGATTACCAAGAAGGCGGTGCTCGATGCGATGGCCAATCCCCGCGCCATCGACGAGCCGCTGGTGGATGCCTATCTCGCCCGCCGTGCACTCGATTATCTCGTGGGCTTCACCCTCTCCCCCGTCCTGTGGCGAAAGCTGCCCGGCGCCCGCTCGGCCGGCCGTGTCCAGTCGGTGGCGCTGCGCCTTGTCTGCGACCGCGAAGCCGAGATCGAGCGGTTCAAGAAGGAAGAGTACTGGCAGGTCGCGGCGACGCTCGCGACGCCGCGCGGCGACGATTTTCGCGCGCGGCTTACCGGCTTCGGCGGCGACAAGCTGCAGAAGATGTCGATCGGCGACGGCGAGCGGGCCGAGACGATCCGCGCCATGCTGGACGGCGCCACCTACCGGGTCGACAGCGTTCAGGCCAAGCCGACCAAGCGCAATCCCGGCCCGCCCTTCACCACGTCGACGCTGCAGCAGGCCGCGTCCGCCAAGCTCGGCTTCTCGGCCTCGCGCACCATGCAGGTCGCCCAGCGGCTCTATGAGGGCGTGGATGTCGGCGGCGAGACCGTCGGCCTGATCACCTACATGCGGACCGACGGCGTCCAGATGGCGCCGGAAGCCATCGCCGATGCACGCAAGTCCATCGGAGCGAGCTTCGGCGATCGCTACGTGCCGGAGAAGCCGCGCTATTATTCGAGCAAGGCCAAGAATGCGCAGGAGGCCCACGAAGCCGTCCGTCCGACCGAATTCGGCCGTTCGCCCAAGGACATCGAGCGGTATCTGGATCGTGACCAGGCCCGGCTCTACGACCTGATCTGGAAACGCTGCATCGCGAGCCAGATGGCATCGGCCGAGATCGAGCGCACGACGGCCGAGATCGTGGCCACCAATGGCGGTGAGACTGCAACCCTGCGCGCCACCGGCCAGGTCATCAAGTTCGACGGCTTCATCGGCGCCTATGTCGAGCATCGCGACGACAGCAAGGCGAGCGATCCCGGCGAAGAGGACGACGACCGCGCCCGCTTGCCGGAAATCCTCGCCGACGAGGACCTGGCCAAGCGCGCCATCGAAGCCTCGCAGCATTTCACCGAGCCGCCGCCGCGCTTTTCCGAGGCTTCGCTGATCAAGCGAATGGAAGAGCTCGGCATCGGCCGGCCCTCCACCTATGCGTCGACGCTGCAGACGCTGGAAGACCGCGGCTATGTGGTGCAGGAGAACCGCAAGCTGCTGCCCGACGCCAAGGGCCGCCTTGTCACCGCGTTCCTGCACAATTTCTTCGAGCGCTACGTGGAGTACGACTTCACCGCGGCGCTGGAGGAAAAGCTGGACCTGATCTCGGCCGGCCAGCTTGCCTGGAAGGACGTACTGCGGGAGTTCTGGCGGGACTTCTCGACCCAGGTCGACGGCACCAAGGAACTGCGGGTCACCAACGTTCTCGACGCCCTCAACATCGAGCTCGGCCCCCTGGTCTTCCCGCCGAAGGAGGACGGCACCGAGCCGCGCGCCTGCCCGCGCTGCGGCAACGGCCAGCTATCGCTCAAGCTCGGCAAGTTCGGCGCCTTCGTCGGCTGCTCCAACTACCCCGATTGTGGCTATACCCGCCAACTCGGCACCAATCTGTCGGGCGACGGTGCGGCCGCCGACGAGGGTCCGTCGGATCTCGGCGTCGATCCGGAAACGGGCGAGCCGGTGACCCTGCGCACGGGACGTTTCGGGCCCTACGTCCAGCGCGGCGAGGGCAAGGAGGCCAAGCGCTCGTCCCTGCCCAAGGGCTGGCAGGCGAGCGAGATGGACCTGGACAAGGCGCTGCGGCTCCTGTCGCTGCCGCGCGAGGTCGGCCTGCATCCCGAAAGCGGCAAGCCGATCCTGGCCGGGCTCGGACGCTACGGACCGTTCCTCAATCACGACGGCATGTATGCCAACCTCGAGACCATCGAGGATGTCTTCGAGGTGGGCCTCAACCGCGCCGTCACCGTCATTGCAGAGAAGAAGGAAAAGGGCGGCCGCGGACGCGGCACGCCTGCGGCGCTGGCGACACTCGGCGAACATCCGCAATATGGCGGCGAGATCACCGTGCGCGACGGCCGTTTCGGGCCGTATGTGAATGTCGGCAAGGTCAATGCGACGCTGCCCAAGGCGAAGGATCCGGCCAGCGTCACGCTGGAAGATGCGATCCAGCTGATCAACGAGCGCGTCGAGAAGACCGGCAAGAAACCGGTGGCCAAGAAGGCAGCGGCGAAAAAGCCCGCAGCCAAGAAGACGGCGGCCAAGAAGGCACCTGCCAAGAAGCCGGCGACAAAGGCTGTCGAGGGCGATGAGCCGGCCAAGAAGGCCGCGGCACCCAAGAGGGCGGCTGCCAAGAAGCCTGCCACGGCCAGGAAGCCGGCGGCGGCAAAGACGGCCAAACCGGTGGTCGATGCCGATTCGGTGCCATGGGATCAGGAGTAGGATTTTGGCGAAAGGCCGGTCCCGGAACGATGCCCCCCCGGAGCTGACGCGCGAGGCGGTGCTCCGCTTCATCGCGGACAACCCCGGTCGCTCGTCCAAGCGTGACATCGCCAAGGCCTTCGCGGTCAAGGGTGATGCACGGGTGGGCCTCAAGGACCTGCTTGCGGATCTGCAGGCCGAGGGCCTGTTGTCGGGCAGCCGCAAGCACTTCTCCACGCCGGGCGCGCTGCCCCCGGTGACGGTTCTCGAGATCCGCAGCCGCGACGATGACGGCGGGCTGCTTGCCGAGCCGGTCAATTGGGACGAGGCAGCGGACGGAGACCGTCCGCGTCTGCCGGTGCTGCAGGATCGCGCCAAGAACCCCGCTGCGGGTCTGGGCGAGCGCATCCTGGCCAGCATCGACGAGGACGAAGCCGGCAACCGGGTAGCCCGGATCATCCGTGTCCTGGAACGCCGCAAGACGGTGGCGCTCGGCGTCTTCCGCGCCAAGCCCGGCGGCGGCGGGCGGGTCGAGCCGGTGGAACGCAAGCAGCCGGAATACGCCGTGCGTCCGGGCGACGAGAACGGTGCGCGCGACGGCGACCTCGTCGCCGTGGAACCGGGGCCACGCGCCCGCCTGGGCCTGCCCTTCGCCACCGTGTCCGATGTCGTCGGCTCGATGGACTCCGAGCGCGCCATCTCGACGATTGCGCTGCACGCCCATTCCATCCCCCACATCTTTCCCAAGGCTGTGCTGAGCGAGGCCGAGGCGGCCGGTCCAGCCAGCATGGACAAGCGCGAGGACTGGCGGCAGCTCCCGCTGGTAACCATCGACCCAGCCGACGCCAAGGACCACGACGACGCGGTCCACGCAGAGGCGGACCAGGATCCGGGCAATCCCGGCGGCATGATCGTCACCGTGGCGATTGCCGACGTCTCCTACTACGTCCGCCCCGGAACGAGGCTCGACGCCGAGGCGCGGCTGCGCGGCAATTCCGTCTATTTCCCCGACCGCGTCATTCCGATGCTGCCGGAGCGGATCTCGAACGATCTGTGCTCGCTGCGCGACGGCGTCGACCGGCCGGCGCTGGCGGTCCGCATGGTCATCGGCGCCGAGGGCGGCAAGCGGCGGCACAGCTTCCACCGCGTGATGATGCGCAGCCACGCCAAGATCGCCTACGAGGCCGCGCAGGCGGCGATCGACGGCGTCCCCGGCGAGGTCGATCCGCATGTCGTGGAGACGATGCTGAAGCCGCTCTGGGCGGCCTATGGGCTGGTCAAGGTGGCGCGCGAGCGCCGACAGCCGCTCGATCTCGATCTGCCCGAGCGCAAGCTCAAGCTCGGGCCGGACGGCCGGGTGGCCAAGGTCATTGTGCCGGCCCGCCTCGACGCCCACCGGCTGATCGAGGAATTCATGATCCTCGCCAATGTCGCTGCGGCCGAAAGCCTCGAATCGAAACGTCAGGCGCTGATCTACCGCGCCCATGACTCGCCCTCCCTCGCCAAGCTCGAATCCCTGCGCGACTTCCTGCGCACGCTGGAGATCTCACTCGCCAAGAGCGGCGCGCTGCGGCCGTCGCACTTCAACGGCATTCTCAGCCAGGTCAGGGCCAGCGAGCACGAGAGCCTGGTCAACGAGGTGGTGCTGCGGTCCCAGTCGCAGGCGGTCTATTCCCCGGAGAACATCGGCCATTTCGGCCTGAATCTCGACCGCTACGCGCATTTCACCTCGCCCATCCGCCGCTATGCCGATCTCATCGTCCACCGGGCGCTGGTCACGGCCTTCGATCTCGGCGAAGGCGGGCTCAGCCGCGAGGACGAGGAAAACCTGGAGGCGACCGCCGAGGAGATCTCGCGCGCCGAACGCCGCGCCATGGCGGCCGAGCGCGACACGGTCGACCGGCTGATCGCCCACCATCTGGCCGACCGGGTCGGCGAAGACTTCGAAGGGCGCATAGCTGGCGTGACCAAGGCGGGACTCTTCGTCGCGCTGCCGGCCTTTGGCGCCGACGGGTTCGTCCCCATATCCACGCTGGGCAACGAATATTTCCACTATGACGAGGTGGGCCGTTCGCTCGTCGGCGACCGAACCGGCCACGGCTATCGTCTTGGCGACACGGTCGAGATCCGCCTGACGGAAGCGATCCCCCTGGCGGGATCGATGCAGTTCGAAATGCTCAGCGAGCCGCGCAAGCTGCCCCGCGAAGCGGGCTCGTTCCACAAGACCGGCCGTCGACAGCGGCCCGGTCGTCGTGAGAAGAATGTCGCGGGCAAGGTCAGGAAGAAGCGATGACGGGTATCACCATGCAGGCCGACGCCGAGACTCGGGCCAACAGCGCCGAAGGCGCGCGTCCGCTCTGGCCGGCGCTCGTCGCCGGATTTCGCTGCCGTTGCCCCAATTGCGGTGAGGGCAAGCTGTTTCGCAGCTATCTGCGCAGCGTCGACGATTGCTCGGTCTGCGGGCAGGAGATCCACCATCATCGCGCCGACGACCTGCCGCCGTACCTGACGATCTTCATCGTCGGGCATATCGTCGTGGCCCTGTTCATGGGTGTCGAGGCGTCCTACGAGTTGTCGATGTGGACGCATCTGGCGATGTGGGTTCCGGTGACCCTGGTCATGTCCCTGGCCCTGCTCCAGCCGCTCAAGGGCGCGACCATCGGCCTCCAGTGGTCCCTGCGCCTCGGCGGCTTCGGCACAGAGGACGACGCGGACCGCGTCGGTTGAGCGACGGCGGGGATTCGCTCGCGACGCTGAACGCCGAACGCGCGCGCCTGGCCAAGCCGAGCACATTGCCGCCGGCCCGGCGCATCCGCGATGCCGGCACCCTGCTGATCGTCGACCACAGCCACGGCACCGCACGGGTCCTGATGGGCCGACGCTCGTCGGGCCATGTGTTCATGCCCGGGCGCTACGTGTTTCCCGGCGGGCGGATCGATCCGTCCGATCTGGCGCTGGCGCGCGAATTCTCGCTCAGTGAACTTGCCTTCGACCGGCTGTGCGCCGGTCCCCCTGCCCGCTTCGACCGCCGCCGGGCGACCGCGACCGCGCTGGCGGCGATCCGCGAGACCTTCGAGGAGGCCGGCGCGATGATCGGCGCGACAGGCAGCTTTTCCGGCAAGGGCGAATACTGGAACGCGTTCGGCGCGCGCGGCATCCGGCCGGCTCCCGAAATGCTGGTGCCCATCGCGAGGGCGATCACGCCGCCCGGGCCACCGCGACGCTACGACACGCGATTCTTCTGCGTATCCGCGGACGCGATCGGCCATCAGCTGGACCTGAGCGAATTGCCGACCGACGAGCTCGAAGCGCTGGCCTGGGTCGATCTCGACGCCTTGCAGGATCTGTCGCTGGCGCCGATCACCCTGCGCATCGTCAGCGACCTCAAGGCGCGAATCGCCGACGGAACCTGGCAGGACCCGGCACATCCGATGCCGTTCTACCGCGCCATCCGCGGTCGTTTCATTCGCGAGTCTCTCTGACGCAGCGTGGGCGGTGATCGTTGGACAGGCGGACCGCCGACAACATCGTGGCCGAGGCGCAAGCCGACATCGAGACGATCGACTGGGTCGCGGCCGGCGCCGCCATCGCCTCAATCAGCGCCGTCGGCATTGCGCTGGGACTCGGGCTGCCGCTGCTCAGCGTGATCCTGGAAAGCCGCGGCGTCTCCACGACGATGATCGGCATCGGCGCCAATACCGCCGTCGCAGGCGTTGCCTCGCTTCTGGCCGCGCCGCTCATCACGCCCATCGCACGGGTGTTGGGCGTGCGGCTGTCGATGCTGATCGCCATCGTCCTGTCCGGCGTCTCGGCCCTCGGCTTCTACTACTTCACGCCGTTCTGGACGTGGTTCCCGCTGCGGCTGGTCTTCCACTTCTCCATCACCGCGCTGTTCGTTCTCTCCGAATTCTGGATCAATGCCGCCGCGCCGCCCGGACGGCGGGGGTTCATCCTCGGCATCTATGCGACTGTCCTGTCGCTCGGCTTCGCCCTCGGCCCGTACATCTTCTCGGTCGTCGGCTCGCAGGGCATCCTGCCCTTCGCCATCGGCTCCGGCGTCATCTTCGCCTCGGCGGTCCCGCTCCTGTTCGCCTGGAACCGGCAACCGGCTCTGGGCGAGCGACGGCGCGGCGCGTTCTGGCGCCACATCTTCTCCGTCCCGACCGCAACCGGCGCGGTCCTGATCTTCGGCGCGGTCGAGGCCGGAGGGTTCGCCCTCTTCCCGATCTATGGCGAACGTCTCGGCTACACCGAGGCCGCCGCGGCGCAGTTGCTGATCGCCATCGGGCTCGGCAACGTCCTGATGCAGATTCCCATCGGGCTGATCTCCGACCGCGTCCGCGACCGGCGCTCGCTGCTCACCCTGTTCGCCTTCGTCGGGCTGGTCGGCACGCTGTGCCTGCCGCTGCTGGGCAACGACTGGTGGCTGATGGCCGGTGTCCTGTTCCTGTGGGGCGGCGTCGTTGCGGGCCTCTACACGGTCGGCCTCGCTCATCTGGGCTCGCGACTCGGCGGCGGCGATCTCGCCGCCGCCAACGCTGCCTTCATCTTCTGCTATTCGGCCGGCATGCTGGTCGGCCCGCAGGTGATCGGCTCCTCCATGGATATCTTCGGCTACAACGGTTTCGCCTGGGCCCTGGCGCTGTTCTTCGGCCTGTATCTGGTCCTGACCGTCGCCCGCATGGCGTGGGCGCGCGGCCGGTCTTGACTTGGCCGCCGGCATGGCTATGGTCCGGCTCGAATTCGCCGACGCCCTGCGCCGGCGCATCGTCGCGTGCTACCGCTGCAGCGGATTTTCGCGAATCGCACAATTTGGGTTTCCGCCGTCATCTGGACGAACGGCACCGGCACAGGGCCGGTCGGTTCGAGGAGCGGCACGCATCAGCGAACGGATAGGGCCATGGCCAAGGCAACCACGATCAAGATCAAGCTCCTCTCGACAGCCGACACCGGCTTCTTCTACGTGGCGCGCAAGAACAGCCGCACGATGACGGAGAAGATGGTCAAGACCAAGTACGACCCGGTCGCGCGCAAGCACGTCGAGTTCCGCGAAGCCAAGATCAAGTAAGCTCCGGCAGGCCTTCACCTGCCAGGGTCGAGTTCGGCGCCGCTCCGGCAACGGGGCGGCGCTTTTCGTCGTCCGGGCTTATTCCGCTGCACCGGGCACCGGCGCACGCGGGGTCGCGCCGATCGGGACTGTCAAATTGCCGTAACAGACGCTGCAATCTAGTGTAAATCCGAGTCAGTCGTGCTCGGAGCCTGAATATGGCGAAGCATCTGATCCTGGTTCATGGCCGATCGGTGAAGCCGGCTGGCAGCTTGATGGCGCAGATCGCGCGGAGGGCGCTCCTGGACGGGCTGCGGCGTGCCCGCGCCGATGCGGCGGTGGCCGACATCGAGTCTGGTCGCATCGAGGTGCACTTCGTCTATTACGGCGACATCAACAACGAGATCGCCGCCGCAGCGGACACCGCCAAGCGCGCCATCCTGACCGCCTCGAACGATCCCGAGTACACGTTCCGCCCCGCCCTGCCCTTCGATCTCATCGAGGCGGGCTATGCCTTCACCTCGGCCTTGCGGCGCTTCGACAAGCCCGCCTATCGCAAGGTGCTGGCGGAGGCGGAGGACTGGCGCCTGCTCGACGAGGCCGCCGACATCGCCAGCCTGTTCGGCCAGCTCTTCACCTTCGGCTTTCTCAACGACCGGCTGATCGCCAGCAGCCTGCCGGACCTGTCGGCGTATCTCACCTCGCAGATCATCTCGTCGTCGATTCGCGGCCGGCTGCAGTCCGTGCTCCTGCCCCGCATCGACGCCCGCGACGACATGTGTCTTCTGACCCACAGCATGGGCTGCATCGTCGCCTGGGACGTTCTGTGGAAGCTCTCCTACATGAGCGAATATGCGGCTGTAAGGGAGCGCGGCGGCCGCATCGCCCGCTGGGTCACCTTCGGCTGCCCGCTCGGCGAGCCGGGTGTTCGGCGCAACCTGGCGGGCGGCTGGGCGCGCTCGAACGAGGAGTTTCCGCGGCAGGTCGTGGAGTGGCGCAACATCCACGCAGAGGACGACTACATCGCCCATATCGAGCGGATGCGCTCGGCCTTCTCGACAATGCTGCGGGCCGGCTTCGTCCAGGAAATCAGCGACCGCAAGATCTACAATTGCTGGCACTATGCGGATGCGGCGTCGGGCGCCATCGTCTCGAACCCGCACGATCTCTACGGCTATCTGATGCACCCGACGCTGGGCACGGCCGTCGCGGAATGGGCGGCGCACTGACGTTCGTCCGCGGGCATCGGCGGCAACCGCTGAGCTTCCCGCGCCGATCCCGTCACAGCGGAATGTTGTCGTGCTTCTTCCAGGGGTTTTCGAGATCCTTGTTGCGCAGCATCGCCAGCGCCCGCGAGACCCGGCGGCGGGTCGAGTGCGGCATGATCACCTCGTCGATATAGCCCCGCTCGGCGGCGACGAAGGGCGACAGGAAGCGTTCCTCATACTCCCGGGTATGAGCTGCCAGCTTCTCCGGGTCGCCGGCGTCCTTGCGGTGGATGATCTCCGACGCGCCCTTGGCACCCATCACCGCAATCTGCGCGGTCGGCCAGGCATAATTGATGTCGCCGCGCAGATGCTTCGACGCCATCACGTCATAGGCGCCGCCGAAGGCCTTGCGGGTGATCACCGTCACCTTGGGCACCGTCGCCTCGGCATAGGCGAAGAGCAGCTTGGCGCCGTGCTTGATCAGGCCGCCATATTCCTGCGCCGTGCCCGGCAGGAAGCCCGGCACGTCGACGAAGGTGATGACGGGGATCGAGAAGCAGTCGCAGAAACGCACGAAGCGCGCCGCCTTGCGCGAGGCATCGGAATCGAGCACCCCGGCCAGAACCATCGGCTGGTTGGCGACGATACCGACCGTGCGGCCCTCGATGCGGCCGAAGCCGGTGACGATATTGCCGGCAAAGGCCGCCTGGATTTCGAAGAAATCGCCCTCGTCGACAGTCTTCCGGATCAGTTCCTTGATGTCGTAGGGCTTGTTGGCGTTGTCGGGGACCAGCGTGTCCAGCGACATGTCCTCGGCCGTCACCGACTGACTGTAGTCGAGCTCCGGCACCGGCGAGGTGTTGGAGGCCGGCAGGAAGTCGATCAGCCGGCGCATCTGCAGCAGCGCGTCGACGTCGTTGTCGTAGGCGCCGTCGGCGATCGACGACTTCACCGTATGCACCGAGGCGCCGCCCAGCTCCTCGGCGGTTACCGTCTCGTTGGTGACGGTCTTCACCACGTCCGGGCCGGTGACGAACATGTAGGACGTGTCGCGGACCATGAAGATGAAGTCGGTCATCGCCGGCGAATAGACGTCGCCGCCCGCGCAGGGTCCCATGATCACCGAGATCTGGGGGATCACGCCGGAGGCGAGGACATTGCGCTGGAAGATCTCCGCATAGCCGCCCAGCGCGGCCACGCCTTCCTGGATGCGCGCGCCGCCGGCGTCGTAGAAGCCGATGATCGGCGCGCGGTTGCGCAGCGCCAGATCCTGGACCTTCTGGACCTTTTCGGCATGAGCTTCGGAGAGCGAGCCGCCCAGCACAGTGAAATCCTTGGCAAAGACGAAGACGGTCCGGCCGTTGACCGTGCCCCAGCCGGTGACGACGCCATCACCGGGATAATGCTGCTGGTCCATGCCGAAATCGGTCGCCCGATGCTGGACGAACATGTCGAACTCCTCGAAGGAGTCCGCGTCGAGAAACACCGTCAGACGCTCGCGGGCGGTCAGCTTGCCCTTGGCGTGCTGCGCCTCAATCCGCTTCCTGCCACCGCCATCGCGAGCCTTTTCGCGCCGCGACTCGAGTTCCGACAGCATGTCGCGCATCATCCGTTTCCTCACCTGTTTCGTCTCTTGGCGACCTCGCCGGGCCGCGTCACCGGCTTACCATAGCAACGCCGCCGCGACAGCATCGCGCCGTCATCCGTCCTGTCGGGCGCATGGCGCCATTCAAGGCCGAGCGTCGGCTGGCTCGTCGTCCGTCAGCAGCACGGATGCCACCTGCATCTCCTGCCAGCGCATCTCGCGGCGGGCGCTCGCCTCGTCGTCGGCGCCCCATTGATCGATGTTCCAGTCCTCGTCGACATGGGCCCGCATCCAGGCATCGGCGGCCGACAGATGTCGTTCGGCGACCGCCAGGGCGAGCAGCGCCGAGCCGGTGAGCGTCGTCACCTGGTGGAGGGCGGCCACCCGGAAGGGATCGTCGATCGACGCAAGCCGCTCGCGGAAGGCGGCGATCCCAGCCGGCGGTTGGCCGACATGCATGACGCCCTCGGTCAAAAGGTAGCGCCCACCGAACGTCTCCCGCGCCCAGTCGAGCACCGGATCCCACATCTCGCGCTGGCGTACCACCAGCCGGTGCGGGGAGCCGGCGCGATAGAACAGAAGATCGGTCTCGATATAGCGGGCCAGATCGTCGCGCACCGGGTTCGGATCGTCGGCGATGGCCTCGATCACCGTGTTGACCAGCCGGGTCATCGGCATGGTAGCCGGATCGATGCGCTCGCGCTGGGCGTCCCATTCGGCCGCCACGATTTCGGCCGCGCGACGCATCGGTACCGCGAGCGGGCGGCGCCCCGGCGTCTTCACCGGCCTGCCGTCGAGCAGGATCGCGTAGCCGGTATCCGACGGCGCCAGCGTCACGTCCGTGTAGAAGCGCTTCGGCAGGTCCGCCTGCGCCTTGCCTTGGGTCATCGGGGCTCTCCCACCTTGCGCACCGGATGCGGGGCTATCGGCCCGCCCGATGCACGGCTTGCCTCGTTGCCGGCGGTTCTTCGCGCCGGCAAATCGTCAATTCGTCGGCGCCGCGTGCGGCAGCATCGCATGCGGGACCGGCATCTCCAGCCAGCGGTCGACCGCGACCACCAGATCGGCCACGGTGTCGGCGACGCCAAAGGCACCGGAGGCGACGAGTGGCGCGGCCTCGTGGGTGCCCCAGGCGACACCCAGCGCCGCAGCGCCCGCCGCCCCGGCCATCTCCACGTCGAAGACCGAATCGCCGATCACCAGTGTCTCACGCGGGGAAATGCCGAAGACGGCGCAGCATTCCTCGACCATGGCCGGATGCGGCTTGGACGGGCAATCGTCGGCAGTGCGGATGGCGGCGAAGGCTTGGGTCAGGCCGTGCGCCTCGCAGATCGCCGCAACGCCTCGTCGCGACTTGCCGGTCACAAGGCCGAGCAGCACGTCGTCGCGCGCCGCCAGATCCTCGACCAGCGCCTTCATGCCGGGAAACAGGTGCTCGCGAAACGCCGGGTCCCGGCGCGCCGCGCGAAAGGCCTGACGGTATCCATCGACGATGGCGGCAACCAGATGCGGCTCGGCGACGGGACGCAGACGCCTGATCGCCTCGTCCAGGGACAGCCCGATGATGCTGCGCGTCGCCACATCATCGGGCGCCGGCAGGCCCTGGGCCTCGAAGGCCTGGCGCATCGTCGCGCAGATCACTCCACAGGAATCGGCGATCGTGCCGTCGCAGTCGAACAAAACGGCTTTCATCAGTCGTTCGTCGCCGTTTCGTCGAAACCGAAGAGGTTGAAGGTCTGGATCATGTGCGGCGGCAGCGGCGCAATCTGGTCGATGACGCCGCCGTCCGGATGCGGGATGACGATGCGCCGTGCATGCAGGTGGAGCCGTTTCTGGACGCCGCCCGGAAACTCCCAGTTGGTGTCGTGCTCGAAATATTTCGGATCGCCCAGAATCGGATGGCCGATATGCAGCGCATGGACGCGCAGCTGGTGGGTGCGGCCGGTATAGGGCTCCATCTCCACCCAGGAGAAATTCTGCGCCAGGTTCTCGATGACCCGGTAGTGGGTCAGCGCATGGTCTGCGCCGTCCTCTCCATGCTTACCGATCCGCATGCGGTCGCCGTCCGGCGTCTGCTCCTTGACCAGGAAGGTCGAGATACGGCCGTCATGGGGAACGGGCACGCCCTTGAGGATCGCCCAGTAGGTCTTCTTGGTGTCGCGCTCGCGGAACGCCTTGGTCAGCGCGGTCGCCGCGCCGCGGGTGCGCGCGACCACGAGGACGCCCGAGGTGTCGCGGTCGAGGCGGTGGACCAGCCGCGGCTTCTCGCCCTTGCGGCTGCGCCAGGCCTCCAGCATCTTGTCGACATGCCGGTTCAGGCCGGACCCGCCCTGCACCGCCAGTCCCGCTGGCTTGTTGAAGACGTAGACCTTCTCGTCCTCGTAGATCAGCATCTGCGCCAGGACGTCGGCGTCGTGCTGGTCGCGCATGGTGTTGGCGGTCAGCGGGCCGACCTTGGGACGGCCTGCGTCGCCGCTCATCGGCGGAACCCGGATCATCTGGCCGGCCAGAACACGCGTGTCCGTCTTGGCGCGGCCGCCATCGACGCGCACCTGTCCGGACCGCAACAGCTTCTGCAGATGGCCGAAGCCCAGTCCCGGATAATGCAGCTTGAACCAACGATCGAGGCGTAGTCCCGCCTCGTCATCCTCGATCCGTCTCTGTTCGACCGACGCCATTTAACTCATGCCTTCCGCTTGAACTGCTGCAGATAGCATCAGGCGAGCCATCGCGCGAGGGCGAGACCGGCAAACAGCGCACCGATTGCCGCCACTACCGAGCCGATCACGTAGATCGCCGCCAGCATGTGCGATCCGCGCTCGGCCAGAACCACCGCGTCGAGCGAAAAGGTGGAGAAGGTGGTGAAGCCGCCGAGGCACCCCGTGGCGACCAGCAGGCGGATTTCCTGCGGCGCGTCGAACCGCCGTCCCGCAAGCTCGATGAAGAGCCCCATCAGGAACGAACCGAGGACGTTCACGACGACCGTGCCCCACGGAAAGCCGGCGCCGAAGAGGCGCAGGGCGGCCATGCCGGAAAGATGCCTGAGCGTGGCGCCGACGGCGCCGCCGGCGGCGACGATGAGAAGATGCGACATGCGCGGGTTCTAGCCGATGGCGGGGCCGTGCGTAAGACTGGTGTCGATGTCGAGGCGGAGCGCCAGAATAGTGCTCAAATGAAAACGGCGGGGCCAGTGGCTGGCCCCGCCGTTGTGCCGCCGTCCCTGGGAGAAAGGAGAGCTATTCTTTGGCGGCGCGCGCTTCGGCACTGGCATGCTGCTGGAACGGCTGCTTGTGCTCCGCATGGAGGCCACGCATGGTCGAGTAGCAGAGCACGAGCAGCAGGATCGCGAAGGGCAGACCCGTCGTGATCGCCGCACCCTGCAGGGCCGCCAGACCACCGCCGATCAGCAGCGTGATTGCCACGAGGCCCTCGAAGGTGGCCCAGAAGATGCGCTGGGGTACCGGCGCGTCGATCTTGCCGCCTGCCGTGATCGTGTCGATCACCAGCGAACCGGAATCCGACGATGTCACGAAGAACACGATGACGAGGATGATGCCGATGAACGAGCTGATCGACGCCAGCGGCAACTGGCTCAGCATCGCGAACAGCTTCACCGACAGATCGGCTTCCACGATGCCGGCATAGCCCGCGATGGTCTCGGTCAGCGCGGTTCCACCGAAGATCGTCATCCAGATGATCGACACGACGGTGGGGATGAGCAGCACGCAGGTGATGAACTCGCGCACCGTACGGCCGCGGGACACCCGGGCGATGAACATGCCGACGAAGGGCGACCAGCTGATCCACCACGCCCAGTAGAAGGTCGTCCAGCCGGTGCGATAGCCGTCATCCGTGCGGCCGAACGGATTGGAGAGAGGGATCACTTCGCGCAGATAAGCGACGGAATTGCCAAAGAAGCCGTAGAGCAGGTCCATGGTCGGGCCGACGGCGAAGATGAACGTCATCAGCAGGATCGCCAGCACCATGTTCACTTCCGACAGGCGCTTGACGCCCCCGTCGAGCCCGGCCACCACCGAGATCAGCGCCACGCCCGTGATCAGGGCGATCAGCACGATCTTGGACATCAGCGTATCAGGAACGCCGAAGAGGAAGTTGAGGCCGGAGACAGCCTGCTCTGCGCCGAAACCGAGGGAGGTCGCCAGACCGAACAGGGTGGCGAAGACTGCCAGGATGTCGATCAGATGGCCGGGCCAGCCCCAGGTCCGCTCGCCGAGCAGCGGGTAGAAGGCGGAGCGGATCGTCAGCGGCAGGCCGAGATTGTAGCTGAAGAAGGCCAGCGCCAGCGCGACCACCGCGTAGATCGCCCAGGGGTGCAGGGCCCAGTGATAGATCGTTGCTGCCATGCCGAGACGACGGGCAGCCTCGATGTCGCCCGGAGCACCGCCGAGCGGCGCGGCCGAGCCGCCTTCCATCGCGGCGGTGAAATGCGTGATCGGCTCGGACACGCCGTAGAACATCAGGCCGATGCCCATGCCGGCGGCAAACAGCATGGCGAACCAGCCGAAATAACCGTAGTCCGGCCGGGCGTCCTTCCCGCCGAGGCGGATCTTGCCGTAGGGCGAAACCACCAGGAACAGGCAGAACAGCACGAAGATGTCACCTGCCAGGATGAACAGCCAGTCGAAGGTGCTGGTGATGGCCGGGCGCAGCCAGCCGAAGAAGCCGTCGGCCAGGGTCGGGAAGAGCAGCGTGAAGGTCACGAAGGCGATGATGACGCCGGCGGAAATCGGGAACACCGGATTATGGATGTCCAGCCCGAACCGTTGGAGATTGTCCTGGCCGACCTCGTAGTCGGTGACGGAATGTTCGGCCAATTGGCCCGGTTCGAGAGACATCTGAACCTCACTTTGCTCGATTATGGAAATTTTGGGCATCGTCGTGCGAAACCCAGACGAACAGGTCGCCATCTCGCCACGATCGGGCACGCCGGCAGCTTCTCGCCGACGACGTTAGATTGGCGTCACCTGTGAAGTATCAACCCCTGCGGTCACGATTTCGGCGAAGTTTCGCCCAATTTCGAAGCCGGTCGCCGATGGAGACCTCTGCCCCGCGGTCGGTCGGCCGATAGAATTGCTGCCGATCCATCTCGTCCGGAAAATAGTCCTGACCGGAAAACGCGTCGGGCGCGTCATGGTCGTAGGCGTATCCGGTCCCATAGCCCTCGTCGCGCATCAGCGCCGTCGGGGCGTTCAGTATGTGCTTTGGCGGCAGCAGTGAGCCGTGATCCTTCGCCGTGCGCATCGCCGCCTTGTAGGCGGTGTAGACGGCGTTGGATTTCGGCGCACTCGCCAGGTAGACGGTCGCCTCGGCCAGCGCGAGCTCGCCTTCAGGCGAGCCGAGATAGTCGAAGGCATCCTTGGCGGCGAGCGCGATGCCCAATGCGCGCGGATCGGCCAGTCCGATATCCTCGGATGCCATGCGCACCAGACGGCGGCCGAGATACAGGGGGTTCTCGCCTGCGTCAAGCATGCGGCAGAGCCAGTAGAGCGCCGCGTCCGGATCCGAGCCACGCACCGATTTGTGCAGTGCGGAGATCAGGTTGTAGTGGCCGTCCTGGCCCTTGTCGTAGACCGGCGCCCGTCGCTGGACGATCTCCTGCAGCCCTTCGGCATCGAAGATCTCGCCCTGCCGGCCCGCCCGCCAGACCTCCTCGGCCAACGTCAGCGCGGCGCGCCCGTCGCCGTCTGCCATCCGCAGCAGCACCGCCCTCGCCTGCTCGTCGAGCGGCAGCGCCTTGCCCTCGGCCGCCTCGGCCCGCTCGAGAAGCTGGACGAGGCTGGCGGAGCCATGCGGACGGAAGGTCAGGACGCGGGCCCGCGACAGCAGCGCGGCGTTCAGCTCGAAGGAGGGATTCTCGGTGGTGGCGCCGACGAGCACGACCGTGCCGTCTTCCATCACCGGCAGAAAGGAATCCTGCTGGGCACGGTTGAAGCGATGGATCTCATCGACGAAGAGCAGCGTGCGCCTGCCGTTGGAACGGCGCAGCCGGGCCGCCTCGAACATCTTCTTGAGATCAGCGACACCGGAGAAGATCGCGGAAATCTGCTCGAAGGCATAGTCGACCTCGTGGGCCAGCAGGCGTGCCACGGTCGTCTTGCCGGTGCCGGGCGGGCCCCAGAAGATCATTGATCCAAGGCTGGTCGCCTCCAGCATGCGCGACAGGACCCCGCCCTCGCCCGTCAGATGCTCCTGACCGACGACGTCGCCCAGTTGGCGCGGACGCAGCCGGTCCGCCAGCGGGCGGGACCGGTCGTCCTTGTCCGGCGATCCGGACACCGGCGAGCGCCCCGTGTTCTGCGGCGGATCGCCGTTACCGAAGAGGTCGGCCATGGTCAGCGCACCCGCTGGGCCATGCGGCGCCCGTTCCGGTCGATCTCGAACGCCCAGCCACCCGCGCGGTCGGCTGCGGCGGCTTCCAGTTCCCGGGTCGTCGCGACCGGCTGGCGGTTGACGCTGAGCAGGATGTCGTTCGGCCGCAGCCCGAAGCGCTGGGCGAGCGAACCGCGCGCGACCTGTGCCACCACGACCCCGGTCTTTTCCAGCGGCATGCCCAGTTCCTCGGCCACCCGCGGCGACAGATTGAGGACCGTCGCACCGGCGAAGGGGTTCTGGCCATCGATGGTGCGGGCGTCACGAGGTGGTACCTCCGGCGCCGGCTCCAGCGGTAGCTCGATGGTGCCGCGCTCGTCGCCGCGCAGGATCGTCAGCCGGGCGGTCTTGCCGATGCCGGCGGTGGCGAGGCGGTAACCCAGCGCATCCGCGCCGACGACCTCCAGTCCGTCCACCGCGAGAACGATGTCGCCGACCGTCAGTCCTGCCGCCTCGGCAGGACCGCCTGCCATGATCGCACGCACCAGGGTACCGGAGGGACGGTCCAGGCCGACGGCCTCGGCGATGTCCGCGGTCACCGGGGCGAAGCTGGCGCCGACGAAGGGCCGCTCGAACCGGCCTCCCGCCTTGGCCGAGTGGATGAAGCTGGCGACCATGTTGGCGGGGATCGCGAAGCCGACGCCGTTGGAACCGCCGGAACGCGAGAAGATGGCGGTGTTCACACCGACGAGTTCCCCCGACATGCCGATCAGCGCGCCGCCGGAATTGCCCGGATTGATCGCCGCATCGGTCTGGATGAAGAACCCGAAATCGTCGACGCCGATATGCGTGCGGGCCAGCGCCGAGACGATGCCGCTGGTCACGGTCTGCCCGATGCCGAAGGGATTGCCGATCGCCAGGACGAGGTCGCCGATCTGCAGTTGATCCGAATCGGCGATGGGGAGCGTCGGGAACGGTCCCTCGTCGTCGATCTTGAGCACCGCGAGATCGACGCTGTCATCCCTGAGCAGGACTTCGGTCGTGAACTCGCGGCCATCGGCAAAGCCGATCTTCACTTCGTCCGCGTCTGCGACCACGTGGTTGTTGGTGACGACAAGACCCGACGCGTCGACGATCACGCCGGAGCCCAGCGACGATTCCATGCGGGGCTGGCGGTTTTGCGGCTGGCCGAAGAACTGCCCGAAGAACGGATCGCCGGCGAAGGGCGAGCGCTGTGCCGGGACGGCGCGCGCCGCGTAGACGTTGACGACGGCCGGCGCGGTCCGCTTCACCAGTGGCGCGAAGGAGAGCTGGATCTGCGCCTGGCTCTCGGGTACCCGGACACCGCCCTCGCCCTGGAGGACCGCCTGGTCAACCGGAGCGGCGGGAACCGGCTGGTCGGAAATGGCCGCATCCGGCTCCGCCGCGGCCTGGCGGTCTTCGCCGAGGGGCACGAACCCGTCACCCGGCGCAAGGCTCCGCTGCGATGCCCGATCGGGCGTGCCGAGGAACCCGGCCGTGTCGAACACGCCGAGATACGGCGCCGCCACGACCAGCGCCCCCACGAGAAGACCCGAGAGAATGAGCTTTGCCTGCATGTTCCGTCCGCCGTGTTGGACCGGCAGCACCGTCTCGGGGCCCTTGCCCGGGCGCATGGACGGCGGATGCTGCGCATCGAAGAGTCGGATGCCACACGCTGGCGGCACGCCTTCGCATAAACCACATGGCGGACGCGAAAAAGGGGCCATTGCGGCCCCTTTTTCGTCGATACTGCTTTGGTGGTACCAGCGCCTATTCGGCGACCGCCGTCTGCGTGATCGCGGCAGGAGCCTCGTCCGGCAGATCGGCCGTCGCATAGCTTGCGGTCAGGACGCCGAATGCCGCCATCGCACACAAGAGAGTCAGAAAAGTGCGTCGCATGGAAAGCCGGCCCGTGGTGTTCATAATGTCCGCATTTTTCATAGAAGTTGTTTCATCCGCGTAAATATCGCCACCCTTGGGTGACCTCGTCCCGTTCTCGAAGCCAAAAGTGTTCTGGCCGCCAAAAGGTTGCCTCGATTTCAACGAATTTTCCGCAGGCCTTCCCGAGACCCCGCCTATGCCACCGCACCCGGCCGCTTTCCATGGCATTTGCAACACACTGCACGATTACAAGCCCGCTGCCATGGGCAAAGCTGGCGCGGTCCGGACGACACCGGCCTCGCGCAAGATTCACCCCGCGGCGCCGACACTGACGAGGCTCCTGGCCATCGCGCCGATTGCCTCCTCGGGGTCGCGAAAGCGAAGTCCGAGGATGTCGCGCGCCGGCCCGGTGTCGAGCCGTTTGCGGCGGCCGAGTTCGGGAAGTGCAGCGCGCGCTTGGGGCGAAATCATCGCGGCAACGCGCACGACCGCGTTGGGCAACCGCCATCGTGGCAGACTGCGGGATCCGGTCGGGCAGACCTTTGCCACCGCCTGCCCTATTTCGCGCAACGTGAGCGTGCCGCTCGAAAGGGCGAAGCGTCGTCCCGACGCCGCGGATACGGTCATGGCTGCCAGATGGGCCTCGGCGACATCACGAACGTCCGCCAGGGCAAAGGCCAGATCCGGCACCGCGAGCATCCGTCCCCGCATCATCGCTGCGACGAGTGCCGCGGAGGTACCGAGCGCAGGGCCGGACAACGGACCGAGGACGAGTGTCGGATTGAGCGCGACGAGATCCACGCCGCCCGCCTGCGCAGCCTTCCAGGCCGCGCGTTCGGCCAGCGTTTTCGACAGGGCGTATCCCGAGATCGTGGGGCTGTCGGTGTCGGACCAGTCGGCTTCGCCGTAGAACTCGTCGGCCCGAGGCGGATGGCCCGAATACATCGCGGCGGCCGATGAGGTCAGCACGACCCGTTCCACCCCTGCCCCCACTGCGGCAGCGATGACGCGCATGGTGCCGCCTTCGGCCGCTGGCATGAGGGCCAATCTGTCCCGCGACGGCGCGGCAGGGAACGGCGAGGCCGTGTGAAGCACGAAGCGGCATCCCTCTGCCGCGGCGAACCAGCCGTCGTCAGCGGTCAGATCGGCCTCAACAAAGGACAGACGCCCCACATCCGCGCCGGCTGCAACCATCGCCTCGCGGATCGTTTCGGCTTGTCGCAGCGACCGGACGGTGCCGCGAACCGAAAAGCCGGCGTCGAGCAGCTGCAGCGCCACATGGCCGGCAATGAAGCCGGATATGCCGGTGAGGAGTACCTGGTTCCGATTCATCGACATGCTCGTTTGAACCTTGAACCTTGGCACGGCAGGAGCACGCACCGACCGCAGTGCTCGACGGACCAACTGCCACCAGACACGAAAAAGGGACCGCGCGGGCCCCTCATTCTGGTGTCCGGATGATCGGAACGATCAGGCGGCGTCGAGCTCGGCTTCCGCCTCGACACGATCACGGTCGATCGCGCCACGGGCTTCCGGGTTGCGGTCGACGAACTCGATGACGGCCAGCGGGGCGTTGTCGCCACGGCGGAAGCCGGCCTTGAGGACGCGGGTGTAGCCGCCGTTGCGCTCGGCGTAGCGCGGTGCCAGCGTGTCGAACAGCTTGGCGATGACCGACGGATCGCGAACCTGCGAGATTGCCTGGCGGCGGGCATGCAGGTCGCCGCGCTTGCCCAGCGTGATCATCTTCTCGACGATCGGGCGCAGTTCCTTGGCCTTAGGCAGGGTGGTGACGATCTGCTCGTGCAGGATCAGCGAAGCGACCATGTTGGCGAACATCGCCTTACGATGGCTGGCGGTACGATTGAGCTTCCGACCGCGTTTTGCGTGGCGCATGGGTTTTCCTCAAGGTGAATAGCCGGCGTCATGGCGCCGGAAGTCGGGATCTTTGCGTCCCTGCCACGAAGAGGTGACAGGCCGCCGTTCCTTTGAATGATTGAAATCCTCCCGCCGACGAAAACGGCGGCGGGAGGCAGTGTCGTCCTAGTACTGGTCTTCGTAGCGCTTCGCCAGATCGTCGATGTTCTCCGGCGGCCAATCGGTCACTTCCATGCCCAGATGCAGGCCCATGGACGCGAGAACTTCCTTGATCTCGTTGAGCGACTTGCGGCCGAAATTCGGCGTGCGCAGCATTTCCGCCTCGGTCTTCTGGATCAGATCACCGATGTAGACGATGTTGTCGTTCTTCAGGCAGTTCGCCGAACGCACCGACAGCTCGAGCTCGTCGACCTTCTTGAGCAGCGCCGGGTTGAAGGCCAGTTCGGCCATCTGTTCCTCGGCACCGGCCGGGGCGCGCTGGTCGCGCTGCGGCTCCTCGAAATTGACGAAGACCGAAAGCTGGTCCTGCAGGATCCGCGCGGCATAGGCCACGGCATCCTCGCCGCTGATCGAGCCATCGGTCTCGATCTGCATGGTGAGCTTGTCCTTGTTGAGGTCCTGCCCCTCGCGGGTGGCTTCCACCTTGTAGGACACCTTCTTGACCGGCGAAAACAGCGAATCGACCGGGATCAGCCCGATCGGCGCATCCTCGGCGCGGTTCTGGTCGGCCGGCACGTAGCCCTTGCCCGTGTTGACCGTGAACTCCATGCGGATCTCGGCGCCCTCGTCGAGGGTGCAGATCTCATGCTCGGGATTCAAGATCTCGATATCGCCGACTGTCTGGATGTCACCGGCGCGGACGATGCCCGGGCCCTGCTTGCGAACGACCATGCGCTTGGGGCCTTCGCCCTGCATGCCGATGCAGATTTCCTTGACGTTCAGAACGATGTCGGTGACGTCTTCACGCACGCCCGGGATCGAGGAGAACTCGTGCAGGACGCCGTCGATCTGGATGGCCGTGATGGCAGCACCCTGAAGCGACGACAGGAGAACGCGACGCAGCGCGTTGCCGAGCGTCAGGCCGAAGCCGCGCTCCAGCGGTTCGGCCGTGAGCGACGCCTTCGAACGGCTTCCGCCATTCTTGAACACCACCTGGTTCGGCTTGGTGAGATCTTGCCAATTGCTAGCAATCATGCGGATGCCTTTCAGTTTCCTCGCCACCATCCAATCGTGGCGATAGGTCTGAGTGCGGAAGGCGGAACCCTTCCTGTCGGCTGCACACCGCGCTCAGACGAGCGCGGCGAAAAGCATCAAACGCGGCGCTTCTTGCGGGGGCGCACGCCATTGTGCGGGATGGGCGTGACGTCACGGATCGAGGTGATCGTGAAACCGGCAGCCTGCAGCGCACGCAGCGCCGACTCGCGACCCGAACCCGGACCGCGGACTTCGACCTCGAGGGTCTTCATGCCGTGTTCCTGCGCCTTCTTGGCGGCGTCCTCGGCCGCGACCTGCGCGGCAAACGGCGTCGACTTGCGCGAGCCCTTGAACCCCTGCGCGCCAGCCGACGACCAGGCAATCGAGTTGCCCTGCGCGTCGGTGATGGTGATCAGCGTGTTGTTGAAGGTGGAGCTCACATGGGCGACGCCCGACGTGATGTTCTTGCGCTCGCGACGGCGAACGCGCTGTGCTTCTTTAGCCATGAAACTGTCCTGTTGATATCGACACCGCCGTAATTCCGGCGGCTACACCACGGCGCGCCCGTAGACGCGCCGCATCGTGTGGAAACGGTCCGAAAGGGCCGTTCCTACTTCTTCTTGCCGGCGATCGCCTTTGCCGGACCCTTGCGGGTGCGGGCATTAGTGTGCGTGCGCTGACCGCGAACCGGAAGGCTGCGACGGTGACGCAGACCGCGGTAGCAGCCCAGGTCCATCAGACGCTTCACGTTCATTGCGGTCTCGCGGCGCAGATCGCCTTCGACCCGGTAGTCGCGGTCGATGATCTCGCGGATCTGCAGGACCTCGGAGTCCGTCAGGTCATTCACGCGGCGTTCGTCGCCGAGATTGACCTTCTTGACGATCTCCTTGGCATGGGCGGAGCCGATGCCGTGGATATACTGCAGCGCGATGACGACGCGCTTGTTGGTCGGGATGTTGACGCCAGCGATACGGGCCACAACCATACTCCTAGAATTAGATGGGCTCGGGGCCCGCCTTACACAAGATGCGGCGCCCTTCAGCCAAAAGCGACCGATGCAGGACTCCGAATGAAGACATGCGCCGATCGCTGAGGATTCGCGAATAGCGCACGCTATAGATCAGCGGGGCTTGACAAGTCAACCGCCCACCCGATGCAGCGGCGTTGCCGCCACCAGTTTCGTCATGTCAGGCTTGGCCTGATACGATCTTTTCGATGCTCTCGGTCACCGCATCGATCGGCTGCATACCGTCGACGGCACGCAGCGTGCCCTTGCAGTGGTAGTAACCGACCAGCGGCGAGGTGTCCTTGTAATAGGACCGCAGCCGCGTGCGCATCGTCTCCGCGTTGTCGTCCGGACGGCGCTTGAAGTCCGTCGAGCCGCAGACGTCGCAGACGCCCTCGACCTTCGGCCGCTTGTCCTCGTCATGGTAGACCGCGCCGCACTTGGCACAGGAGAACCGGCCGGACACGCGGTTGACCAGGATGTCATCGTCGACCTTCATCTCGATCACGTGGTCGAGATGCAGCCCCTTGCGCTCCAGCATCGCCTCGACGGCATCCGCCTGGTTGAGCGTGCGGGGGTAGCCGTCGAGAATGAAGCCGCCGGCGCAATCGGCCTGGTCGATCCGGTCCGACACGATGGCGTTGACGATGTCATCGGATACGAGATTGCCCGAATCCATCACCGCCTTGGCCTTCAGTCCCACCTCGGTCTGCGCGGTCACGGCGGCCCGCAGCATGTCGCCGGTCGAGAGCTGCGGGATCCCGTGCCTGGAGATCAGCCGCTGTGCCTGGGTGCCCTTCCCGGCTCCCGGCGGCCCCAACAATATGAGTCTCATTTGCCCCCCCGTCGTCCACCCCTGAGTTTCGCCTTCTTCACGAGGCCCTCATACTGGTGCGCCAGAAGGTGCCCCTGCACCTGCGCAACAGTATCCATCGTGACACTGACGACGATCAGCAGCGACGTGCCGCCAAGATAGAACGGTACGCCCACGGCCGAGATCAGGAATTCCGGCAGAAGACAGATGATCACCAGATAGATCGCGCCGACGACCGTGATGCGGGTCAGGACGTAATCGATATATTCCGCGGTCCGCTCACCCGGACGGATGCCCGGGATGAAGCCGCCATGCTTCTTCAGATTGTCCGCCGTGTCCTTCGGATTGAACACCACGGCGGTGTAGAAGAACGCGAAGAATGCAATCAGGCCGGCATACATCGCCATGTAGAGCGGCTGGCCGTGGCCGAGCGACGCGATCGTCGCCGACGCCCAGCCCGGCAGGTCCTCGGTGCTCGTGAAGTTTGCGATGGTCACCGGCAGCAGCAGCAGCGAGGAAGCGAAGATCGGCGGGATCACGCCAGCCGTGTTGAGCTTCAGCGGCAGATGCGACGTATCTCCCTGGAACATGCGGTTGCCGACCTGGCGCTTGGGATACTGGATCAGCAGCCGGCGCTGGGCACGCTCGAAGAACACGATCGTGGCGATGCAGACGACCGCGACAACGATGACGAGCAGGATGATCGCCGTCGACAGCGCGCCGGTGCGCCCGAGTTCCAGGAGGTTGGCGATCGCCGAGGGCAGATGTGCCACGATGCCGGCGAAGATGATCAGCGAGATGCCGTTGCCGATGCCGCGCGCGGTGATCTGCTCACCGAGCCACATCAGGAACATGGTGCCGCCAACCAGCGTGATGACGGCCGAAACCTGGAAGAACGCGCCCGGATCGACGACGATGCCCGGCTGCGTCTGCAGGCCGGCGGCAATGCCGTAGGCCTGCACGGTCGCAAGAAGCACCGTGCCGTAGCGGGTGTACTGGTTGATGACCTTGCGGCCCTGCTCGCCTTCCTTCTTCAGCTGCTCGAGCGACGGGATCACCGACGTCATCAGCTGGATGATGATGGAGGCCGAGATGTAGGGCATGATTCCCAGCGCGAAGATCGCCATGCGTCCGACGGCACCGCCGGAGAACATGTTGAACAGACCGAGAATGCCGGTCGATTGCTGCTGGAAGGCCTGCGCCAGGGCGTCAGGATTGATGCCGGGCATCGGGATGTAGGTCCCGAGCCGATACACCAGAAGCGCACCCAGGGTGAACCAGATGCGCTTCTTGAGATCCTCGGCCTTCGCAAAGGCCGAAAAGTTCAAATTCGCGGCGAGTTGTTCCGCAGCCGATGCCATACTTTACCTGTCTCCGGGGTTGTCCGGCGGGTCGGCATCGAATGCGCGCCCGTACCGTCAGCCGCGCCGTCCACCGGCGGGCTCCTCCATGAGGAAGACCGAGAGATAGACGCCGCGTCCGTCGGGTGCAAGAAGCCTTAGGCTTCCGCGCCCATCGTCTTGATCGAGCCGCCAGCCTTCTCGACCTTCTCGACGGCCGACTTGGAAGCGCCGTCCACGAGTAGGCTGACCTTGGCCTTCAGCTCGCCGTCGCCCAGGAGGCGAACGCCATCCTTGGGACGGCGAACGAGCCCGGCGGCCTTCAGGGCAGCGATGTCGACCGTGGCCGAGCCGTCCAGCTTGCCGGCGTCGATCGCCTGCTGGATGCGCCCAACCGAGACGACATTGAAGTTCTTGGAAAAGATGTTGACGAAGCCGCGCTTCGGCAGACGGCGGAACAGCGGCATCTGGCCGCCCTCGAAGCCGTTGATCGCGACGCCCGAACGGGACTTCTGCCCCTTCACGCCGCGGCCACCGGTCTTGCCCCGGCCCGAACCGATTCCGCGACCGACACGCTTGCGCGAGTGGGTCGCGCCCTCGACGTCGGAAATCTCATTGAGTTTCATGGTGCTTCTCCTGGTCTATCGGCGGGAAGGCTTCACCCTTCCCCACGCGATATCCCGATGCTCTGGCAAAATTACGGTCTGGTGCGGCTGCGTCAAACGCGACGCCGCGCCACGCGCGTCAGGCCGGGTCGACCACACGTACGAGGTGGGCGACCTTGGCGATCATTCCACGCACGGCCGGGGTGTCTTCGAGCGTCCGGCGGCGATGCATCTTGTTCAGCCCCAGGCCGATCAGCGTCTGGCGCTGGTCGGCGGAGCGACGGATGGGGCTGCCGGTCTGGACGACGGTGACGGTGCTACCTGCGGATTTCGTTTCGGCCATCGATTGGCTCCTTCAGTCAAAGCGCGAGGAGTTCCCGGAACTCCCCGCATCCAATCAATCCTCGTCGGCAACCCGGGCACCGATGACTTCCCGGCGACGCGCCTGGAGTTCGGAGTACTTGATGCCGCGCCGCGAAGCGACGTCCTTCGGATGCATGGCGTTCTTCAGGCCGTCGAACGTCGCGCGAACCATGTTGTAGGGGTTCGACGAGCCGAGCGACTTGGCAACGACGTCGTGCATGCCGACGGCTTCGAAGACGGCGCGCATCGGGCCGCCGGCGATGATGCCGGTACCGGCCTCGGCGGCGCGCAGGATGACCTTGCCGGCGCCGTGGCGCCCGCTGACGTCATGATGCAGCGTCCGGCCATCGCGCAGCGGCACGAAGATCAGGTCGCGCTTGGCGGCTTCCGTGGCCTTGCGGATGGCCTCGGGCACTTCGCGTGCCTTGCCGTGGCCGAAGCCGACGCGGCCCTTCAGGTCGCCGACGACGACGAGGGCTGCGAAGCCGAAGCGACGGCCACCCTTGACCACCTTGGCGACGCGGTTGATGTGAACGAGCTTGTCGACGAAGCCGTCATCGCGGTCATCACGTCGATCGTTACGAGGCGCCATATCCTGTTCCTTGTTCTTTTCCGGAGGCGTCTGTCAGTGGCGACCGCTTCAAGCGGCCGCAATGGGGGGCGATGCGCCCGAGCGGACTCAGAAGTTGAGGCCGCCTTCACGTGCCGAATCGGCCAGGGCCTTGATGCGGCCGTGATAGATGAACGCGCCACGATCGAACACCACGTCGGTGACGCCAGCTTCCTTCGCGCGCTCGGCGACGAGCTTGCCAACCGCCGCAGCAGCCTCGGTGTCGGCACCGGTCTTCAGCTGCGAACGCAGCGAGGTGTCGAGCGTCGAGGCGGCCACAAGCGTGCGGCCCGCGGTGTCGTCGATGATCTGCGCATAGATGTTCTTCGAAGAGCGGTGGACGGACAGCCGAGGACGACCGTTCGCCACCTTCTTGATCGAGCGGCGGATGCGCGAGGCCCGCCGTCGCAGATTTTCCTTCAAGGTAGCCATAACGAGCCCTACTTCTTCTTGCCCTCTTTGCGGACGATCGTCTCGTCAGCATATTTGACGCCCTTGCCCTTGTAGGGCTCGGGGCCGCGGTACTCGCGAATCTCCGAAGCGACCTGCCCGACCTTCTGCCGGTCGATGCCCGAGATCACGATCTCGGTCGGCTTGGGCACCACGATCTGGATACCTTCCGGCACCGGGTAGATCACATCGTGCGAGAAGCCAAGGGCCAGCTGCAGGTTCTTACCCTGGAGCGAGGCACGATAGCCGACGCCGTTGATCTCGAGCTTCTTCTCGAAGCCCGTCTTCACGCCGTTGACGATGTTGGAGATCATCGTCCGCGACATGCCCCATTTGGAGCGTGCATCCTTGGAATCGTCGCGCGGATCCACACGGACCGCCCCGTCTTCCATCTTCACGAGGACTTCCTCGTTCACCACGAAGGTGAGCTCGCCCTTAGGGCCCTTTGCCGTCACGGTCTGCCCGTCGACGGTGGCAGTGACACCCTCCGGCAGTGCAATCGGCTTCTTACCAATACGAGACATTTCGAAACCCTGTGCGTTCGCTGGGCGCCGGTGCCGCCGCGTCAGAAGACGCGGCAGAGCACCTCGCCGCCGACATTCTGTTCACGGGCGCTATGATCGGCCATGACGCCCTTCGGCGTCGACAGGACCGAAATGCCCAGACCGTTCGCGACCTGCGGAATCGTCTTGGCCGACACATACACGCGGCGGCCAGGTTTCGAGACGCGGGCGATCTCCCGGATGACGGGTCCGCCTTCGTAATATTTCAGCTCGATTTCGTACTCGGACTTGCCGGCAACGAATTCGGTCTGGGTGTAGCCGCGGATGTAGCCCTCATCCTTGAGGACGTCCAGCACGCGGCCACGCAGCTTCGACGCAGGCGTCGTCACCGACGACTTGTTGCGCATAATGGCGTTGCGGATGCGGGTCAGCATATCGCCGAGCGGATCAGACAAAGACATGTCTATACCTCCTTACCAGCTCGACTTCACGATACCGGGAATCTGGCCGTTATTGCCGAGGTCCCGGAGCGCAATGCGGCTCATCTTCAGCTTGCGATAGTAGGCGCGCGGACGGCCCGTTACCTCGCAGCGGTTACGAATGCGAACCTTCGACCCGTTCCGCGGAAGTTCCGCGAGCTGGAGCTGCGCCCGGAAGCGCTCATCCATGGGGGCGTCGGCATTCTTGGTGATCGCCTTCAGAGCAGCCCGCTTGGCGGCGTACTTCGCCACCAGCTTCTGACGGTGCTTGTTCTGCTCGATCATGCCCTTTTTGGCCATTATCTCGTCCTTTGCTCGTCAGCCGTTACTGGCGGAACGGGAAGTTGAACGCTGTCAGCAGCGCCCGGGCTTCGTCGTCGGTGTTCGCCGTCGTACAGACGATGATGTCCATGCCCCACATCTGATCAACCTTGTCGTAGTTGATCTCGGGGAACACGATGTGCTCCTTGACGCCCATGGCGAAATTGCCACGACCATCGAAGCTCTTCGGGTTCAGGCCGCGGAAATCGCGGACACGCGGCAGGGCGATCTGCACCAGCCGGTCCATGAACTCGTACATGCGGTCCTTGCGGAGCGTGACCTTGGCGCCGATCGGCATGCCTTCGCGAACCTTGAAGCCTGCAATGGAATTGCGGGCGAAGGTGATGATCGGCTTCTGGCCCGCGATGCGGCCCAGATCCTCGGCCGCGACCGCAGGCTTCTTGGAGTCGGCGGTTGCCTCGCCGACGCCCATGTTGATCACGATCTTGTCGACGCGCGGAACCTGCATCTCGTTCTTGTACGAGAACTGTTCCAGGAGCGTCTTGCGGACCTCTTCGCGATAGACGCGCTTGAGGCGCGGCTCGTAAGCGGTTTCCGTATCAGCCATTGATCTGCTCTCCCGAGCGCTTGGCGACGCGCACCTTCGTGCCGTCGTCCAGAATCTTGAAGCCGACGCGGGTCGCCTTGCCGTCCTTGGGGTCTGCGACCGCAAGGTTGGAAAGCTGGATGGCGGCTTCCTTGTTGATGATGCCGGCTTCCTGGGAAGCGGTCTGGCGCTGGTGGCGCTTGATCATGTTGATCCCACGCACCAGGGCGCGACCGTCCTTCGGCATCACCTTAATGACTTCACCCGACCGGCCCTTGTCCTTGCCGGCGAGCACGACGACCGTGTCGCCCTTGCGGATCTTCTGCATCGTCCGCTCTCCTTCTTACAGAACTTCGGGGGCCAGCGAGACGATCTTCATGTGGTTCTTGCCGCGAAGCTCGCGGGGAACCGGGCCGAAGATACGGGTGCCGACCGGCTCTTTCTTATTGTCGATCAGGACCGCGGCGTTCGAATCGAACCGGATCACCGAACCGTCGGCGCGGCGGATGTCCTTGGCGGTACGTACCACCACGGCCTTCATCACGTCGCCCTTCTTCACGCGGCCCCGCGGAATTGCCTCCTTGACGGAAACGACAATGATGTCGCCGACCGAGGCATATTTCCGCTTCGAGCCGCCCAATACCTTGATGCACATGACACGACGGGCGCCGGAATTATCCGCGACGTCGAGGTTTGTTTGCATCTGAATCATGTCAGACCGCCTTCAAAGCTTGCTGCCGGGCTGCGCGGATGCCGCGCGTCCCGACCAAATCATTAACTGGCTGCTGCCGTTTCGCTCGAAACGACGATCCAGCTCTTGTCGCGCGAGATCGGCCGCGTCTCCTCGATGGAGACGATGTCGCCGACCTTGTACTGATTGCTCTCGTCGTGCGCCTTGTACTTCTTCGTACGGCGCACGGTCTTCTTGAACAGCGGGTGGGTGAAGCGACGCTCCACCAGGACCACTACCGTCTTGTCGTTCTTGTCGGAGACGACCGTCCCCTGCAGGATACGTTTGGGCATATTCTCGTCCTCAGGCCTTGGCCTCGCCCGCCTTCAGGCGAGAAATCGTCTTGATCCGCGCGATATCGCGGCGCACCTTGCGCACGCGGGCGGTGTTCTCGAGCTGACCCGTGGCACGCTGGAAGCGCAGATTGAACTGCTCCTTCTTCAGCTTGGCGAGCTCGTCCGTGAGTTCGTCCTGGGTCATTGTCTTGACGTCGGAAGCTTTCACTTCAAACTCTCCTTACTCGGCAATGCGCTGAATGAAGCGCGTACGGATCGGCAGCTTCGCCGCGCCGAGACGCAGCGCCTCGCGGGCCGTCACCTCGTCGACCCCGTCGATCTCGAAGACGACGCGTCCGGGATGAACGCGGGCGGCCCAGTAATCGACCGAACCCTTGCCCTTACCCATGCGGACTTCCGTCGGCTTGGAGGTCACGGGCAGATCCGGGAAGATCCGGATCCACACGCGGCCCTGGCGCTTCATCTGACGGGTGATCGCGCGGCGGGCCGCTTCGATCTGGCGGGCGGTGACCCGCTCCGGCTCCATCGCCTTCAGTCCGAAGGCGCCGAAATTGAGGCCGGTTCCGCCCTTTGCGGTACCGTGAATGCGTCCCTTGAACGCCTTCCGGTACTTTGTGCGCTTTGGCTGCAGCATCTTATGTCACTCCGAATTCGATAAGGCTCAGGCGTGCTCGCGGCGGCGACCGCCACCCTGACCCTCGCCTTCGACCTGGCGGCGCTCGGAGGCCATCGGGTCGTGCTCGAGAATCTCGCCCTTGAAGATCCAGACCTTGACGCCGCAGATCCCGTAAGCCGTCTTGGCCTCGGCGGTCCCGTAGTCAATGTCGGCGCGCAGCGTGTGCAGCGGAACGCGTCCCTCGCGGTACCATTCGGTACGTGCGATCTCCGCGCCGCCCAGACGGCCGCCGCAATTGATGCGGATGCCTTCCGCGCCGAGGCGCATGGCGGACTGGACGGCCCGCTTCATCGCCCGGCGGAACGCCACGCGGCGCTCGAGCTGCTGGGCGATGGACTGGGCCACCAGGGTTGCATCGGTCTCGGGCTTGCGCACCTCGACGATGTTGATGTGCGTCTCGGCGGTGGTCAGCGAGGCGAGCTTCTTGCGAAGCTTCTCGATGTCCGCACCCTTCTTGCCGATGACGATGCCCGGACGCGCTGAGTGGATCGTGATGCGGCACTTCTTGTGCGGACGCTCGATGACGATCTTGGAGACCGCCGCCTGCTTCAGCTCGTTCATCAGATATGCGCGGATCTTCAGATCCTCGTGCAGCAGATGGCCGTACTCGCCGGTGTTCGCATACCAGCGCGAATCCCAGGTGCGGTTGATGCCGAGCCGAAAACCGGTCGGATTGATCTTCTGACCCATTATGCGGCCTCCTCGATTGCGGCGATCTCGCGCACGACGATCGTCAGATGCGAGAACGGCTTCTCGACCCGGCTGGCACGACCGCGACCGCGGGCATGAAAGCGCTTCATCGTGATCGACTTGCCGACATACGCCTCGGCGACGATTAGCGAATCGACGTCGAGATCATGGTTGTTCTCGGCGTTCGCGATGGCGCTTTCCAGCGTCTTCTTCACCGTCTCGGCAATCCGCTTGCGCGAGAAGGTCAGGTCCGCAAGAGCGGCGTCGACCTTCTTGCCGCGGATCAGCTGCGCGACGAGGTTGAGTTTCTGGGGGCTGACACGGATCGTCCGGGCGACTGCTCGCGCCTCGTTCTCCGACAGCCGACGTTCGGCTTTGGCCTTGCCCATTGTTACTTCCTCTTCGCCTTCTTGTCGGCGCCGTGGCCGTAATATGTGCGGGTCGGAGCGAACTCGCCGAACTTGTGTCCGACCATATCCTCGTTGACCGACACCGGAATGTGCTTCGAGCCGTTGTAGACGCCGAAGGTCTGACCGACAAACTGGGGCAGGATCGTCGAACGACGGCTCCAGATCTTGATCACATCATTGCGGCCGCTCTCGCGCCCCTTCTCGGCTTTCTTGAGAAGGTAGCCATCGACGAACGGACCCTTCCAGACGGAACGTGTCATGAAAAAATCCTCTTACTTCTTGCGCTGATGGCGCGAGCGCATGATGAACTTGTCGGTCGCCTTGTTCTGCCGGGTGCGCTTGCCCTTGGTCGGCTTGCCCCACGGCGAAACCGGGTGACGACCACCGGAGGTACGGCCTTCGCCGCCGCCATGCGGGTGATCGACCGGGTTCATCACGACACCGCGAACATGCGGGCGACGACCCAGCCAGCGCGAACGTCCAGCCTTGCCGAGGTTGATGTTCGAGTGATCCGCGTTCGAGACTGCGCCGACAGTGGCCAGGCAGGACGACGGCACCAGCCGCTGTTCGCCCGAGTTGAGGCGCAGGATCGCCAGACCGGAGTCGCGGCCGACGAGCTGTGCATATGCACCGGCGGACCGGGCGATCTGGCCACCCTTCTCCGGCTTCATCTCCACATTGTGGACGATCGTGCCGACCGGCATGGCCGACAGCGGCATCGCGTTGCCGGGCTTGACGTCGACGCCGGACAGACCGGAGATCACCACGTCGCCGGCAGCCACGCGCTGCGGCGCCAGGATGTAGGCGAACTCGCCGTCCTCGTACTTCAGCAGCGCGATGAAGGCGGTGCGGTTGGGATCGTACTCGATCCGCTCGACCGTTCCCGGCATGTCGAACTTGCGACGCTTGAAGTCGATGATCCGGTAGGTCCGCTTGTGACCACCGCCCTGGTAGCGAGCCGTGATGCGACCGGCATTGTTACGGCCGCCCTTCTGGCTGAGGCCCTCGGTCAACTGCTTGACCGGCTTGCCCTTCCAGAGGCCCGAGCGATCGACGATGACCAGCTGACGCTGGCTCGGCGTGTTCGGTTTGAAATTCTTTAGTGCCATTGCCTAGCTCCCTCCGGTCCCGATCAAAGACCGGTCGAGACGTCGATCGACTGGCCTTCGGCCAATGTCACGACGGCTTTTTTCTGATCGCTCTGGCGGCCGATACGGCCACGGAAGCGCTTGACCTTGCCCTTGCGGACCAGCGTGTTGACGGCGGTTACCTTGACATTGAAGAGCGCCTCGATGGCGGCCTTGATGTCCGGCTTGGTCGCCGTCCGCGGGACGTTGAAGACCACCTGGTTGTTGTCCGACAGAAGCGTCGACTTTTCGGTGATCACCGGGCTCGTGATGACGTCGTAATGGCGCAGATCGCTCATTTGAACCGCTCCTCGAGAGCCTCGACCGCAGCCTTCGACAGAACCAGCGTCTGGCGGCGGAGAATGTCGTAGACGTTGATGCCCTGAACCGGCAGCACGTCGATGTGCGGGATGTTGCGAGCCGAGCGCGAGAAGTTCGCGTCGAGTTCCGCACCACCGATGAACAGCGCGTTGGACAGACCCAGGTCGGCGAAGTTCTTCACCATTGCCTTGGTCTTGCCCTCGGCAGCCTTCAGCTCGTCGATGACGACAATGCCGCCCGACTTCGCCTTGGCCGACAGCGCGTGGCGCAATGCCAGTGCCCGCACCTTCTTGGGCAGGTCATGGGCATGGCTCCGCGACGTCGGGCCGTGGGCCTTGCCGCCACCGCGGAACTGCGGCGCACGCGCCGAGCCGTGACGGGCACGACCGGTGCCCTTCTGGCGGTACAGCTTGGCACCCGTCCGCGCGATCTCCGCGCGGCCGAGGGTCTGGTGCGAGCCCTGCTGGCGCTTAGCCAGCTGCCAGCGAACCATGCGCTGCAGGATGTCCTCGCGCGGCTCGAGGCCGAAGATGTCGTCGGCCAGGGTCGCCGTGCCGGCGTCCTTGCCGTCGAGGCTTTTGATCGTAACGTCCATTATTCCGCTCCCTCGGAAGCGTCCGCGGTCTCAACAGCAGCACCGTTTCCGGCGTTGCGGAGCGCGGCCGGCTTCGGCGCGTTGTCGGGCAGCGACGCCTTCACGGCGTCACGAATTTCGATCCAGCCACCCTTGGAGCCCGGGACGGCGCCACGAACCAGGATCAGGCCCTTCTCGGGATCGGTGCGCACGACCTGCAGGTTCTGCGTGGTCACGCGGACGTCGCCCATATGGCCGGCCATCTTCTTGTTCTTGAAGACCTTGCCGGGATCCTGACGCTGGCCGGTCGAACCGTGCGAACGGTGCGAGACGGACACGCCGTGGGTGGCGCGCAGGCCGCCGAAATTGTGGCGCTTCATGGCGCCTGCGAAGCCCTTACCGATCGAGGTGCCGGTCACGTCGACCATCTGGCCGGGCACGAAGTGCTCGGCCGTGATCTCGGCGCCGACGTCGATCATGTTGTCGTCCGACACGCGGAACTCGACGAGCTTGCGCTTCGGCTCGACCGAAGCCTGGGCGAACACGCCGCGCATGGGCTTGGACGTGTTCTTGACCTTGGCAAGGCCAGCGCCGACCTGGACGGCGGTGTAACCGTTCTTTTCCTTGGTCCGCTGGGCGACGACCTGGAGGTTCTCGACCTTCAGGACGGTGACCGGAACATGCTCACCGACGTCGTTGTAGACGCGGGTCATGCCGACCTTTTGTGCTATCACACCTGAACGCATGGGCGTTATCCTTCCCGTGCTCGGATCAGAGCTTGATCTCGACATCGACGCCAGCGGCGAGGTCGAGCTTCATGAGCGCATCGACCGTCTGCGGCGTCGGGTCGACGATGTCGAGGAGCCGCTTGTGGGTGCGCATTTCGAACTGCTCGCGCGACTTCTTGTCGACGTGCGGCGAGCGGTTCACGGTAAACTTTTCGATCCGCGTCGGCAGCGGGATCGGCCCCCGCACATTTGCGCCGGTGCGCTTGGCAGTCGACACGATCTCGCGGGTCGACGCATCGAGAACCCGGTGATCGAACGCCTTGAGGCGGATGCGGATATTCTGGCCGTTCATTTTATTCGTCCTCTCGTCGGAGACCACCGGCGCGGCGGCGCTTTCCGAGCGCTTGTCTTGTCAAAGCAGCCAATGTCGCGCGGGGCGAACCCCGGCTTACCCTCGGGGGGCAAAGAACCAGGGACGCCGCTAGCAGGGCGGCGTCCCCGAGATCGTTCCGTCGTTACGCGACGATCGAGGCGACGATGCCGGCGCCGACGGTGCGGCCGCCTTCACGGATGGCGAAGCGCAGCTTCTCTTCCATCGCGATCGGCACGATCAGCGTC
>NZ_JAZHLI010000130.1:0-5100 GCF_036549475.1 Aurantimonas sp. A2-1-M11
CGCAAGTCCGATGAAACCGATCTTCCCATGGTGCGTATCCTCCCGCACACAAGGAATCAGAATACGTCTCCAAGCGGAACCATCCGATTCACACTTATTACTGGACGCTCTAAGCCGTCAGCGGGCATGCCACGCCACCGAACTGACGAAACTGCGGAAAACGCAGGGCGATCACGCATTGACTCGAGCCTAACCCTCGCAACACACTCGGCGTCACGGTCGGTTCCCGTTGGGAACTTTTGCAAGGCAGCAATCGGCAGCTGCTACACCTGACCGTAAAAAATCATGAGCAGAAGGCTTTCCCATGGCTTCCATCACCGGAAACCTCGTGGCCGCATCACTTTTGATTCTGACCCCGACGGTCGTGCAGGCACAGATGGACGGGCACGGGCCGGATGCGTGGCAGGTCACGGGCGTTGCGCCCAATGATATGCTGAATGTTCGGACCGGGCCAGGAACCGGGCACCTGGTGATCGGTGCCGTCGCACCCGATGCCAAAGGCCTGCGGATGGTCACCTGCGTTCCGTTCCTCACACGCCAGGCATACCGTGATCTGACCGAAACCCAGCGCGCGAACCTGCCGCCCAGATGGTGTCTGATCGAAAGCCCGGATCTTGTGACCATGGGCTGGGTGTCGGCGAACTACCTGCAAGAGGATGCATCGGCCGGACGGTTGGACCTGGACCCGCTGGTCGCCGAGGGTGTCGCGCTGGTGCGCCGACTCTACGACCGGCAATTTGACGCCGGTGACGCGGACACCGAGGGGCCACTGCATCCGTCGGCCGCACGCGCGTACTTCTTTCCGGATGGGGTCGCGCGATTGGCGCAGGGCGTGCAGGCCGATCCGCTGTTCGGAACCCAGGACGCCGACGTCACGGACCTTCAGGTCGCCCCCGCACCCGAGCGCGCGATGTTTCGCGGCATGATCAGCGTGCACGCGACGTTTCGCAATTTTGGGCATCCGCAGCGTGCCGTGTTTCGACTGCGGGTCGACGGCGCGCGCGATCCGCCGGCGCTGCGCGTCATGCGGGTCGAACACGAAGGCTGGACCTTTCCCTGACGACTTCGGGCCGAGGCCCATCGTCCGCCCCATCATCCGGAGGACCAATGACAGCATTTACCGAACGCAGCCCCATCGAAACCGGCTTTTCCAGCGTCTTCGCAGAGCGCATTGCGCCACGCCTGAACGCGCTGGAGGAAAAGCGGCGGGCGGTTCTAGCCGTCGCCAGGCGTCACGCCGCGCTTGCTCTTGCGGCGGGTGCGGGGCTGGGGCTGCTGTTTCTGCTCTTCGACTCGGGCTCGGACGGGCTGGCGGGCGCGCTGGTGGGGTTCGGGGTGCCCCTCGCCTTCGGCGGGGTCGCGGCGCTGCTATTGTGGAAACGCCAGGACGCGAAATGGAGCGGATCGGCGGCGAAGGAAGTGATGCCCGTGGTTTGCGACTTTCTGGGCGACCTCACCCATGACCGCGACGCTCTGAAGGGCTTTCCGCTTGAACGGATGCAGAAACTGGGTGTGATCCGCCGTTTCACCAGGGCGGACGTCGCCAACCGGTTGGAAGGAACGCATCGCGATGTGCGCTTCGAGCTGGTCGAGGCGAAGCTGATCAACGACAAGGGGCAAAGCAGCATGAATGCCGACAACGACCGAAGCGACAGTTCTCCCCGGACCCAGTTCAAGGGGATTTTGATGCGTGTCGGCGTACCCGACCCGATCCCCGCACGCATCCTCATTGCCCGCGATTACGGACCGGGCAATAAGCTGATTAGCATGTTCGGCGGAGTGGGCCGCGACCTGCCCAAGGTCGAGACCGGCCATGACGCCTTCGAGCGCCTGTTCGAGGTCCATTCGGACAGCCCCGACATCGCGAAGCAGGTGTTGTCCCCCGGCTTTCTGGACAGTTTCGTGAAGATCGCCGAGGCCGAAAGCGGGCGCCGAGGGGCCAAGGGGCTGGAGGCCGGGTTCCATGACGAATCGTTCTTCATGGCGCTGGAACGCGATGCCGACTTCCTGGCGTTGGGCAAGCTCACCGCACCGGCTGACGAGATCGAGGAAGATCTGCACGGCGTCTTCGACGACATCGCCACCGCCCGCCGCATCATCGGCCGGCTGCATGGCGACCACCCCGAACGTTGAGCGGACGGGTCGGCAGAAATCGGTGTCGGGGGACTTCGAGCCGGGACCGCCAGCCGGCCGGACGAGTTCGATCACTCGCGCCGGCTGCGGCATGACACGATGTTCCCGATGGAAGAGCCTGACGGCTGCTTCGCCCGGGAGATCGACATCGAAACCGGCAAGATCCTCGGCCGGGCCGAAGGCGAGAAGGTGGGCGGCGGTGCCCCGGCGCGGCAGGACGCGATGATGAGCGCTGCTACCGGACTTGAAGGAAACGGAACCGACATCGGTCCCTCGGCACGGCGTGGCACCCTGGAGACGACGAGCCGGCAAGGGGAAACGGCGCCGCAAACAACGTGGTTTCGCCGGGATTACGACAAGCGAAGGATCAGGAAATGAAGAAGACTGTCTCGCAGACGATCGCCCTCGCCTTTTTGCTTGGCGCCATTGCCTGCACCGCACCCGAGGCGGCAGCGGAGGATGAGAACGTGATGATCGTCTTCGATGGCTCGAACTCCATGTGGGGCCAGATCGACGGCACCGCGAAGATAGAGATCGCCCGTGGCGTCATGGAAAACCTGCTGGGCGACTGGACGGAAAGCCGACAGGTCGGGTTGATGGCCTATGGGCATCGCCGTCGCGGTGATTGTTCCGACATCGAAACGCTCGTGGCCCCGGAACCGGACACCCGCACCCGGATTCTCGACCGGATCGGGGCGATCACGCCGACCGGAAAGACCCCTTTGACCGGCGCGGTCGAACAGGCCGCGACGGTGTTGTCCTACACAGATACGCCGGCGACGGTGATCCTGATTTCGGACGGTCTGGAAAGCTGCGACCGCGACCCTTGCACGCTGGCAAAAACGCTTGAGACGCGCGGGATCGGGTTTACCGCCCATGTCGTGGGCTTCGGCCTCGGCGATGCCGATGCAAGCGCGCTGTCCTGCATCGCCGAGGAAACCGGCGGTCGGTACATCTCGGCCGGCAACGCGGACGAACTGGGCGACGCTCTGGCCGCTGTCGGCTCCGCGGTCGTCGACGCAGCCCCCGAACCCGCGCCCGCACCGGAACCGCAATACGACGTCACGCTCACCGCGCCTGGCACCGCGCTCGCCGGGTCGGCCTTCGACGTGTCCTGGACCGGCACGGTTGCGGGCAGCGACTTCATCACCGTCGTGCCGATGGGCGCAGATGAAGGCAGCCAGGACAATCACTTCCGCGTCCGCGACAACGACGAACACCAGCTTCGCGCACCGGCAGAGACGGGCCTTTACGAGGTGCGTTACGTCCTGAACGAGGGACGCCGTACCCTCGCCTCGCAGCCCATCGAAGTGACCGAGCCGGAGGTCACGCTAACCGTCCCTGGCACCGCGCTCGCTGGATCGGCCTTCGACGTGTCCTGGACCGGCACGGTTGCGGGCAGCGACTTCATCACCGTCGTGCCGATGGGCGCAGACGAAGGCAGCCAGGACAATCACTTCCGCGTTCGCGACAACGACGAACACCGGCTGCGCGCGCCCGGCGAGACGGGCCTCTACGAGGTGCGTTACGTCCTCAACGAGGGGCGCCGCACCCTCGCCTCGCAGCCCATCGAAGTGACCGATCCCAAGGTGACGCTCACCGCACCGGACAGCGCGCTCGCCGGATCGGCCTTCGACGTGTCATGGACCGGCACGGTTGCGGGCGGCGACTTCATCACCGTCGTGCCGATGGGCGCAGACGAAGGTAGCCAGGACAATCACTTCCGCGTCCGCGACAACGACGAACACCAGCTTCGCGCACCGGCAGAGACGGGCTTCTACGAGGTGCGTTACGTCCGGAACGAAGGACGTCGCACCCTCGCCTCGCAGCCCATCGAAGTGACCGAGCCGGAGGTCACGCTCACCGCACCGGACAAGATCCGCGCCGGGGACCCGATCCAGGTCAGTTGGACGGGTGGGGTGTCGGGTGGCGACTTTGTCACTGTGGTTCCCATGGGCGCGGAAGAAGGGCGACAGGACGGCCATTTCCGCGTTCGCGACAACAGCGAGGACGAATTGCGCGCACCCGCCGAGACGGGGATGTACGAGATCCGCTACGTGCTGAATGAAGGACGCCGCACTTTGGCCCGACAGCCGATCGAGATTCTGGCGGAGGATGCCTCCCTCGAAAACGGCGCAACACTCGAGGCACCGGACAGCGCCGTCGCCGGCACGACCATCGATGTGGGTTGGAGCACGACCCGAGGCAGCGCCGATCAGCGCATCACCTTGGCACGGGCCGACCAGGCGATTTTTACCTGGATCACGGCCGTCAGGATCGAAGGCGACCGGCCCGTCGCCATAACACTGCCCGACGCGCCCGGCGGCTACGAGTTGCGCTTCCTCGATGTCGCAAAGCAGGAGATTCTGGCCCGCCACGCCATTCAGGTGAACTGACGCGGCCAACCAACGAGTATACAGGGGAAAGCGGACGGCTTTTAGGTGTCGCAACACGCAGGAAAGATTGAGCAACCTTTACAGCGCGATCGCCTTCTTGCGAATGACCGTGTCGGCACTGCCAAATCATCCGCGGCTTTCTTCGGGCGCGGGCCATGGGGGCTGCGTGCCAATGGCTGGCGCCCCGCCGACCCTGCGACCGGCCTACGCGATCTTCGAAGACGTCGCGCGCGTGCCCGCCGTTCTGTATCCAGCCGATTGCATCAGCGGAAGGAGTCATGACGATCGGAGAAATCTAACTAATCGAGATGCTCAAGGACCGGGCGCACTTGTTGTCGACAGCCGGACGGTCGATTGGTTCCAGGGCGGGTCGAACCCCGGTGCGATTAGCTTTCTTTACACGCAGGTGGGCGATCGGCTGACTGAGCTCGGCTGCGAGCCGGATTTCGATGGCTGGTCAGGGGAATCGCATTTGGAAATTTTTGTAGTCTGATTGTTCACTTGCGTTTGCGTTTGCGGTTGCGATGGATTCTTCGCTTGGCCGGCGGATTTTCGCCGTTGGGAGGATGCC
>NZ_JAZHLI010000131.1:0-4981 GCF_036549475.1 Aurantimonas sp. A2-1-M11
CTCGTTGATCTTCAAGGCCATCGCTCGTTCCCTCCATTGGCGGGAACAGGGAATCACGCTCACCCAAAACAAGACAATCACAACCGAGTCAGATCAAGCGCGGACCGGTATCATTTGCCCGCTGAAGCCAGACTCCCGGTCCCGACGACTGAATACCGCCCCGCAAACTTTGCCGGTCAGCGACCATTCTCGAAGCATAAACTAAATCGCGGTATCATCGACGCCCCCGGAATTGGGCTTCGGAGACGGAAGATGACTGCGGACGAGCTTCACAGAGCGCTGAGAGTGAGAACAGGAACGAATGCAGTGGCTTGGGGGTGGTGCACTTCGCGCTGGAATCACCGGCGGGTGTAACGAGATCGTCTCGGCAAAGGAAAGCCTCCGGTTCTGAGTGAACCGGAGGCTAGGGGATGTTCTCGGTCTGATCTATCTGGATGGCGCCCAGGCGATTGATTCCGCGATGATCTTCGCAGCCCGTTCCCGACTCGCATCGCTGTCCTGATGCGGAGGTATGCTGCCGGTTTCCAGCGTGCTGTCGAGAGCCATGTGTAGACTTGCAAGCTGGATCGAGAGATCGGCCGCGAGGTCGCGGAGCTGGTCAGCACTGAGTTCGTCGAGGAGAACGCGGGGGTGAACGTATTCGCTATCCGTCATTTCAAGCCCTTTCTGTCAGCGATCAGGCGTTCTTCGCGGACGATCTCCCTCCACGCCGGTCGAGTCCGACCATTCCGCCAGCGCCGATATCTAACCAGAAGTTAGCATCCGGACGGAACAAGGCGAGGGTCCATGACAGCCCGCGCTCGAAAACCCCTGGTTCAGCGACGCCCTGAATGCCTTTCGGCGTCACCATTGTCTGCGTCCGCGCAACGTCGTTGTGGACGGTGACCTTGATGTCGAACCAGCCGCGCTTGATGTATCCGTTCTTCGCCCGGGGGCGCCCGCTTCGAAGTCCGGAAGAGAACCCGTCGATCGACAAGCGACTGGAGCAGTGTGATGGGGCCGACGATCAGTACGCGGCCGATATCGTCAGGGCCGTCAGGCCACTCGCCTCGGAACAGGCGTCGCGGGGTGGTGTAGACCCCCTGCGCAAAATGGTGCAGGGCCAACGTCGGCTCCGCATCGATGAGGCTTTAGATCGCTCACAGGATGGAACGGTCCTCCCTGTCGAAGAAATCGGCCACGTCGCGAGATTTCGCGAAAACTGCGCCGTCGCGGGAGAAAACTGCGGGTTTCCGGGCTGCAATGCCCATAGCCGCTGGAAACTCTGCTGAACATTGGCAACGCTTCGGCCACACGCCCGCTGCCCGGAGCCGTCGTCGATATGGTATCAGTCTTCATGGCGCTGCTCCAGATTGAATTCGACACTGAAAGCCCGAGGCTACCAGTGGAACGACGGTTCCCACGGCAGTTCAGAATTTTTCCCGGAATAAAGAAACCGTGGCAAATCGCGTCTTTATCAACACCGTTTATTCAAGTTTTGTCTGTGCACAATGACGAAGAGGATGTTTCGGAGAATCAGGCAGATGGCAAGAGAAATTTCGCGTCGACGATTATTCGCCTTGGCGACAGGGGCGGCGGTTATATTTTCTGCCGGACCGGTCTTTGCAGCGCGGCTTCAAACACCGCAAGGCAAGCCAGTCCTTCGGATTGGTGGGAAGATCAGCACACACAACCAGGGTGACGAGGCTGTCTTCGACCTCTCGATGCTCGAAGCGTTGGGAACCAGTAATTTCTCGACTTCAACCCCCTGGACCGACGGCGTATCCGACTGGGAGGGGGTTCGGCTCGACGTCTTGATGAAAGCCGTCGGCGCGTCTGGCGACACACTTCGTGCAACAGCCCTGAACGACTATGTGGCGGACGTGCCGCTAGCTGATATTGGGGAAGAAGGACCAATCCTGGCGATGAAGCGCAATGGCGAGCTGATGCCGATCAGCGACAAGGGTCCGCTGTTCATAGTTTATCCCTTTGACGGCAATCCAAACCTGCAGCAGCAAAACGTCTACATGCGCTGCGCTTGGCATATTGCTCGTCTCGACGTTTTGTAAGGCGCCCCGTGCGAACTTTCCGTCATATTTCTCGACTTGAAGACAAATGGGAGTCGTTGCTCCTTTTGGCAACGGCGATTCTCGGTCTGGCGGCGGCCTACATGTTGTCTGCCAGCTTCAAATACATGAAGGATATCTCACGCTCATCCGAGAACAACATCGTCTATGAAGTGATGACGACATCTCCAGAGCTTGCGCGCCTACAGGCTGAGATCGCCAGTCGTTTCGTTCCGGGGACATCGACGACTGATGATGATGTCGCCCTTCGTTTCGGGATCATTCAGAACAGGATGAAAATTCTCGGCACGGAATCCTCCCGCCGATTGCGTCAGGACAGCGCCGAAGCGACCGAGCTCATCGACCGTATGCAGGTCGCTATTAGAACCGTCGAGCCCACGTTGGAACATCTGAACACCCCGGGGGATGCAATCGCGGCCCTCAAGGTTTTGGAACCCTTAAATACCCACGCGGCCCGTCTCGCCGCACTCACCACGTCGACAGCGGCTACCCGGATCGCCGCAAACGAAGCGAAACTCGCCAAAAACTTCTGGCTGCTGCTGGCCGAAATTCTCGGGCTGCTGGCGTGCGGCATCATCTTGATTGCGCTGCTACGGCGGACCCGGCAGAAGGCGCGACGGCTGGCGCGGCTTGACGTCCTCACGGGTCTGCCTAACCGATTGCGCTTCAAGACGTGTCTTGAAGACGAATTTCCAGAGGCCGCTCACGGCACGCTGGCCATTTTGATGTTGGACCTCGATCTCTTCAAGCACGTCAACGACACACTCGGCCATGCGGCGGGTGACTGTCTCCTGCGATCGGTCTCAGAACGGCTTGCACCGGTGCTGACGGACGCGGTCTTGTTCGCCCGTCTCAGCGGCGATGAATTTGCCGCGATTTATGTGTCTCGGAATGTTGAAACACTGATCCAGCAGGCAGCGCAACGGGTTAAGGAAGCGCTGTCGAGGCCGTTCGAGATATCAGAAACCGCAATCTCGACCTCGGCCAGCATGGGGCTGGCGATCAAAGGACCAGACGATCACGAGCCGGAGGATATTCTGCAGAATGCCGACCTGGCCCTTTACGAGGTAAAAGGCACCCATCGTGGCGGCATTCGCCTGTTCCAGCGCGAATTGAAAGTGGCGTATATTGCTCGGCAGACGCTCACGAAAGATCTTGAACTGGCGCTCGAGAATGACGAATTTGAGCTCCATTTTCAGCCCGTGGTTTCGCTTGAAGACAACCGCACCGTAGCCTTCGAGGCCCTGCTGCGCTGGAACCATTCCAATCGCGGCATGGTCTTTCCAGGGGATTTCATACCGATTGCGGAAGAGTCGGGTCTGATTGTCCAGATAGGACGCTGGGTAATCGATCAAGCGTGCGCGGTGGCCGCGACTTGGCCCGAAGAAATCGACATCGCCGTCAATGTTTCGGCTCGTCAATTTTTTGATCCGCACTTGACCTCTTCGGTCCTTGAAGCGCTGCATTCACATGCGCTGCGTCCGGGGAGGCTCACGTTGGAGCTCACCGAGTCGGCGCTGATCCAGAACGACCACGTGGTCATCGAAATCTTGAATCATCTGCGTACCGTCGGCGTCAAAATTGCGCTTGACGATTTTGGAACCGGGTATGCCTCACTCGGCTACCTCACCCGATTTCCCTTCGATCTGATCAAGATAGATCAGACTTTCGTTAGAAAGACTTTCGACCAGGAGAAGAGTCAGGCCATCGTCGATGCCATTTGCTATCTTTCGGGTAAGCTCGGGTTGAACACGGTTGCCGAAGGCATCGAAACCGAGGCGCAACTTGCAATGGTTCGAACGGCGGGGTGCCATTTCGCGCAGGGATTTCTCTTTGACGGTCCCATTACGGCAACGCAATGCACCACGCGTCTGACGCTCGAACGTCTGCGGACGTTTCAGGGAGACAACAGAGCGACGTTGACGAATCTGATAGAGGCCAATAGCCAAAAACGAGCCGATAGAGGCTGAAGACCTTCCGGATTGAGAAGGAAAGCAGTGCCGAACTCTGCGGTGGAGCGCACGGTCGCGCCATTTCGGCGGGAACTGGTGGCCGCGGCCCGGGCGACGGTGCGCTTCGAGACGCGGCCGGGCGTCCAGTTGCAGATCGACTTCGGCGAGCGTCGGGTGGAGATCGGCGGGGTGGCGACAAAGGTATTCTTCTTCGTGGCCACGCTCGGTTATTACCGCCGGCTACGTCAGGGCTTTCAGGCACGAGAAGCAGGAGAGCTGGTTTGCCGGGATGGAAAGCGCGTTTCTGTCCTTCGGTGGCGGTCCCTGCTTCTCGGTCCGCCGGGTGTCGGCAAGACGCACCTGGCGGTGGAGGACAAAGGGGAGAGCGCCCAGAAGCATGAAGATGGTCGCGGTAACAAGCAGTCGGTTGTCGTCGAAGAATCCCATTGATGCATAACCGTTCCGGTAATCGGTAGATCAGTTTGATGCCGTACATTTATTGTACTTCTTGCCGGGATCGCAGGATCATGTATCGATGCTGCCGAATGTGCCGGAGATCGGCAACGGTGCGGGAGCCGTGGCATTTGCGAGGCGCCAAGCATGAAGGGTGAGAACCTAGCCGCCTTAATGCACGGTGATCGGGTTTCGGCGTTCTGAACCGGTGGATTTGTCCTCCTGGGGTCGCAGTTCGGCATAGCTTCCTCATCGCCGGGGAAGGAAGCCTGCGTGGCGGAGAGACGGGGTTTGCAGGTTGCGGTCGAGGGCTGGCTTCGGGGCGTCGCGGCCCCGTCGATCAGGTGACGAGGCGCGGAATTCGGCCAAGGACGATACGCAGGATGCTCTGGTCGGGGGGGGGATGTCCCGATCGATGTTGAACTTCTGAAGTGGCGGCGTTGCCCGCCTTGAGCCGGTAGGCTCGGGGTGTCGAATCCACTTCGGAGAGCAACGCCATGAAGAAAGATA
>NZ_JAZHLI010000132.1:0-4939 GCF_036549475.1 Aurantimonas sp. A2-1-M11
GGATGATCTCTGGCGCGCTGTCGGCGATATCTGCGCCCTCTTCACATCCGACGAATGCTGGAATTATTTCAAAGCTGCAGGCTGCGTTGCAGATTAATCGCCCGACGCTCTAATATGGCCGCTCATCGCCTCCGTCGCGCAGAACCGTACGCGCCGGCATTTCCACCCGCACCGTCTCCGCCAGCGGAATGGACACGCCATGGACACCGAGGCCGGCATGCCGAATTCGACCCGGCCGGACGGCCCCAACCCGATCGCCCGCACTTCGTCCTCGGCCAGCGCCAGGAGACCATCACCCCTCGCTCGCCTGCACCGTCCAGACGAAATCGCAGGATGCCCCCGGCGCCAGGACGAGGATCCCCGGCTTGTCAAGAAACTCGTCGTCCCAGCCGACCGGACTCGCCATGCCATACCAGGGCTCGATGCAGACGAAGGATGCGCCGCCCGGCTTCGACCAGATTCCGAGATCCTTGTAGCCCGACCAGGACACGGTGAGGGCCCGAGCCACATGGCCCTCGTTATCCTGCGCGGCATAGGTCACGCTTCGGCTCGACACCGCCGGCATGACGAGCGCATCCGTCTCGAACCGCGCTTCCGACAGGGGCAGATGCAGCCCATCGAAGGGCAGCGGCTTGTCGGCCCCGAGCAGCGCGTTCTCGACCGAGAGGGCCCGGCCCTCTTCGCGAGCCTCAAAGGTGATGGCGTGAGCGGTCTTGTCGATGCCGTCGAAGAGCGGCCAGCGGAAGCCCGGATGGGCGCCGACCCCGCAGGGCAGCGGCTGCTCGCCCGGATTGGTCACCCGCGTCGTAACCGCGAGGCCATCGGCCGTCACGGCGTAGATGAGGTCGAGCACGAAGGAAAAGGGATAGGATTGCCGCGTTTCCGCGTCATCGGTCAGCCGCAGCGCGGCGCGGTCGGCCGATCGCTCGGTCCAGGCAAACCGACGGTCGCGGGCAAAACCGTGCTGGCCCATGGAATAGGCCCGCCCTTCGTGTCGGAGCACGTTTCCCGCCAGCTTCCCGACGATCGGGAACAGCACGGGCGCATGGCGCGGCCATTCGGGGCCGGCCTGCCACAGGAGTTCCTCCCCCGCCCCATCCTGCAGGCTGACCAGTTCGGCGCCCTGGCTGCGGATTACCGCCCTCAGGCCACCGGCTGCAATCACGTGGTCGTCGGTCATCACGGCCCGTCCATTTCTGATACCGGATTGCGGTTAGCACGTAATCATCCGGCGTGGACCGTGGTGCGCGAGGCTGTGAACGTCGGCTACGCGGCCGCGCGCTCGACCTGGTGATCTTTGGCCGATGACCAATGCCACGGCAGGAGTTCTTCGAGGCGGGACTGCGGAAGATCGGCGATGCGGACGAGGACGTCGGCGAGCCACGCCTGCGGGTCAATGTCGTTCAGCTTTGCCGTCGCGATCAGCGTCTGCATGAAGGCGCAGCGGTCGGCGCCGCGATCGGATCCGGCGAAGAGACAGGACTTGCGGCCGAGAGCAACAACCGATTCATTATACGCCTCCTCTTCAAACGTCTGGAAACAGGGAGTTCTGGCCTTCGGGCTCGGTGCGACACGGGCCCTTACGCTTCGCGAAGGCAGCGATCCGCTCGTCTTCGAGATCAAACGCGCGAATTTGATGCGGAGCACCGCGCACGACCTGCTCGGCGGGGAGTACGCCATCCTGGATAAGGCGGCGGATACGATGGTGCGAAACGCCCAGCTTTGCGGCGGCTTCCGACATCGTGAGCCATTCGCCGTTCTTGTCGGCAGAGCGGTAGCCTCGGATTTTATGCACCGTGCGCAGTGACCCGACACGGCGTGCTGTCCAGGTCTTCCCGTGCCCGGTCTGCATGCCCATGCGGTTGAGCGTCGCCGCGATGTCTTCGTCGGACCACCGGGTCGCCATGGTCCGCATCACTGCGAGAGCTTCTTCTGGCGTTCGCTGACCGTGCTCCCCACTCTTCGGTTTGCGAACGCGCAGCTGCGAATGCTGGCCGCCCTGCCAATGGATCGTCAGAATGACTTCACGCTGCTCGTCGTCGACGTCGGCGATGATTCCAGCGACGAGGGAGCGGAGGAGCTGCTGGCGGCAGCGCATGCCGACACCCGGCGCGTTCCATGCGGCTTCGAGGTCGTCGGCGAGACCAGCAAAATCCGGAACTGGCGTGGCAGGCTCTGGCTGACGCACTTCGGCCAGTCGCGCTTCGCAGGCCGTCACGCGCCTGAGCGTTGCTTCCCAGCTCTTCTCGAGTTGTGCGGCGATGAGGCGGTTGTCAGGGTCGCAGGCGGCGTACCGGCGTTCGGCGAGCGAGGCGTCGTAGCGGGCCTGCTGCAGGTCCAATTCCATCACACGCTGTCTTTCGTCTCGGCTTTCCATATGCATACGCTCAGCTTCCAGCGCCGCCTCGATCGCCATCGGTGTCACCGCCGCCAGGATCTCTCTAGCAATGGTGGCGTCGATGCGAGATGCGCCGAAGGTCAGGCATCGCGGTCGCGCCAGCATCTGATTGGAGCGATCACAGCGATAGAGGGAGTGCTGCCCCGGTGGACGTCCCGAGTATGAAACGACCAGCCGCCGTCCACATCGTCCGCACGTGATGAGCCCTGCCAGCAATGCCCGTCCGCCGCGACCCGATTTGACGCCGCCCGCCTTGCCGTAGGCATTGGTGGCGAGGCAGGTCTGGTTCCGTTCAAACTCGCTCCAATCGATATAACCCTCGTGGTGGTCTTTCAGAAGCACTTCCCACTCGCTGAACGGCTTGCCGTGGCCGTAACTCTTGCGGGCGCGGCCATCGACAATCTCCGTGCGCTTCTCGCTCTTACCATAGACGTAGGCGCCCGCGTAGAATGGGTTCTTGAGGATCGGGATGACGTTGCGATAGCGGATCGGCACCCAATCCAGGGACACCATCTTCTTCCCGTCGGACGGCCTGGGAAAATGCAAGCCGTCGGCCGTCAACGAGATAAGAACCTGCCGCGCGCTACTGAGCTCGCGAAAGCGCGAGAACACGAGGCGGACCGCCTCCTGGACACGCAAATCGGGATCGAGCCCCAGGCCATAATCGCGGTGCCAGATGTAGCCAATGGGAACGCTGATGCGCAGCTCGCCGCGTCGCGCCTTGGCACGCGCGGCGTCGTACATGCGCGCTCGCAGAACCCCCAGCTCAAACTCGCTGATGCTGCCCTTCATGCCCAGCAGCAAGCGATCGTTCGGGCGGCATGGATCATAGACCCCGTCCAGATCGATCACGCGCGCCTCAACCAGGCCGCACAACTCGAGGAGGCGATGCCAGTCGTGTCCGTTGCGGGAAAGCCGGGATGCATCGAAACAGAGCACGGCTCCGACCTTGCCTGTGCACAAGTCGGCCACCAGCCGTTCGAACCCGGGTCGCGCCATGGTGCCGCTGGCAGAACGGCCGAGATCGTCATCGATGACCTCGACCTCGCGGAATCCCCACCGGCGCGCGACATCGACGAGTTCATACTGCCGTCGCTGGCTCTCGAGGTTGGTCTGGACTTGCGCCTGGGTCGACTGCCGCACATAGACGACTGCTTTCCGCTTCAGCACCGCGACCGGCAGATGATCACTGCTCGTCATCATCGTCATCATCGTCCTCCTCGGTCGCTGCGGCGCCCGCGGCGGCCGTCAGGAGGGTCGCCAGCCGAACGACCACGATGCTTCGTTCGGACAGGCTCAGCCCCCGTAGGTTCAGCGAGTCCAGCGGCATGCTGAGCTGGCGCGCCAGCACAGGCAGCTTCGAGGGTGGCAGGGTCTTCATTTTGTGCCTCCTGGAGGGTGTTCGAACCGTCCGGAGAACTTTGCCTGAAACCGCGCTGGATCAGGATGTTGTGGATCTCAGTGAGCCCGCCAATCGAAACGCGCGGCCTGCCCATCTCCATACCGGCGCAGGCGACGGGATCCAGCATCCATGCGGCGACCACCATGACCTCGCCGGGCTTGATCTCGACCCGAATGATGCGGCCAGTGACGCGTTCTTCGCTGCCCTCCTGCCGAAAACGTCGACCATGAAAGGGATGCCACCGGTAATGAAACTCTACGAATTGCCCGATATGGGCAGAATGACCCTGCGATTGCTCTCGGCCGCAAGTCATGGCTCTTCGCAGGCTCAGATCGCGGCGCCGATCGCTGCGCCTTCATGCTGACGCTGATTGCGACGGCCAAGCTCAACGATATCGATCCGCAGGCCTGGCCGCCGACGTCCTCGCGCGCATCGCCGACACCCCCCAAACTCGGCTCCACGAACTCCTGCCCTGGAACTGGCCACCCCGTCAGGAGATCATGGCGTCGGCCGCGTAAACAGCTCCCGGAAAAGGTCTTCCGATCGCCGATGACCCTCATCCGTTAGCATCACCGATTTTGCCTTGTTCGCCGGGTCAGTGATCATTCCCTTCCGATGCAAACGGTCGGTCACTTCCCAGTCAAAACTCTTCCAGGCACGCCGATTGCCGTGCAGCGTCAACCACAAANAAAGGTCTTCCGATCGCCGATGACCCTCATCCGTTAGCATCACCGATTTTGCCTTGTTCGCCGGGTCAGTGATCATTCCCTTCCGATGCAAACGGTCGGTCACTTCCCAGTCAAAACTCTTCCAGGCACGCCGATTGCCGTGCAGCGTCAACCACAAAAGTGCCAGGACAGCATCATCGATCTTGTCGTTATCGATCTCCACGCGGTCAGGATAACACAGCAAACCGAGACCGCCGCGGCTCACACCGGATGGATACCCATCTGGGCACCGCACGCTTCCGGCAGCGCCAGCAACCCATCGCGCGCCGCCCGGCGCCATTGCGTCAGCTACTGAGGCCCAGGGAAAGGGCGCCAGACTCGCAGACCGGGGAAGCCATCGAAAGCGTAAAGCCAATGGGGCTCAGGCCGCGCTTACGGACTTCACCGATACCGGGAACGCTGTGAAGGCGG
>NZ_JAZHLI010000133.1:0-4784 GCF_036549475.1 Aurantimonas sp. A2-1-M11
CTTCGTCGCCGAGCACAACCAAAACCCGAAGCCCTTCGTCTGGCGCGCCGATCCAGACGCCATCATCGCTGCACGAAGCCGAGGGTTCCAAACGTTGGAGTCAATCCACTAGCCACAGTGGACGACGTTGGTTCATCACGAGGCTCGCGCATTCTGGTGTCAGCGCGAAGGTCATCATGACGCTGGCCGGGCATAAGAACCTCGGGACCACTCAGCGCTATATCGACGTGAATGACGAGATGATGCGAGCTGCGGTGGAGCTCCTATAGGCGTCTCTCGTCGGCAGACCGATGGACCGGCTGGGTCGCAAACTTCCTGTCAACGGTCCTCCCGCTACCGTCTTTTAAAAAGATGACGCGGACGATTTTCTGCTCGCGAAGGGCTTCGACATCAGCTGCGCTTTTGCGGCTCCATTAGATGAGGAACGGCAGTGGCGCATTCGCGGAGTTACTCCCCACACGCGTTGAACAACTCGGTATTCGGGAAGACGCAGGCGAAGCAGGCTTTGCGGTTGCGAAAGAGATTTCGCAACGACGTCAACGGGCCTGATCCGGACAGTGCCATCAAACTCATGGACCGACTTTATGCGGTCTACAATGCGGCGCGCCTCGAGCATGGCTGTCAGCAGATCGCCAATGCAAAGCGGGGGCCTTCGAGGCCCTACGGCGGTCGTCGCGGCAAACTCCGGGAGACATCCCCTGCTGCGATCCTCGACCCACGACAGATGAGCAGGCGAGAGCTGTGCTACTATAAGCTACACCAAACGAATTGGGATATCCCGACCTCAACGGTGGTCAGTGAAGAAGCCGTCATGGCCGGCATCGCACGGTTGCAGGCTGAAATCGGCGAGCTCACGCGGGACGGTCGTTTTCAGCGTGAGCACGACGCCGTCGCTGCCGTCCAAAACGCATGGGGGTCAGGACCGCAGCGCCCTATTGGCGATGAAACCCTAGAGGTCTTCCGCTGCCTCCCCCCAACTTCGCGCTTCGATGTGTTGGCGGCGTTCCATAAGATGGAACACCCTATGAAGCCAATGGATCAGCGGGTTGCAAATTTCCTGACGACACAGTCGGCATGGCGAAAGGACCAGTCCTGGCACGCATGTCTCATCCTATCTCAGTTTGAGAGGGATCTTCGGAACAATCGGCTGTTCTCGGCCGTCGATCTACAGAGCATCGAGATCCGCTATCACGTCGACACCTTGCCTGGGTTCGCAAAGTTGCGCCATGTCCAGACGCGCACCGCCCGTATAGCGATCGCGATGGTCGCGTGTGGGTCGGTAAACGGCACCAGTAGCAGGATCGCAATTGATCAGAGCTTGGCTCACGCTGCGGCCCACAAGTTTAATGCGTTCCTCGCCAAATCTGCGTCTAGGCGCAAGTCGCCATAATTCGCAATCTCTGTAAATAACTGAATTTTCTGCTTTTTTCTTCGAAATTGGCGCCGCAGACCGTGTAAGGCAGAAGCTCCTCGTTCCGTCATTCTCCACTCGTTCCTCGAGAAAAGGAGAAAACGATGAACACCGAAACCAAGACTGAAAATGCATCCGTCACCGAGAAGGCGGCGGATGCTGGACCGATCATCAGCACAGCAGGCGCTGCTGATCCTTCGAACCATGAATATGACGCGTCCGCGAGCGATCAGGAGGACGGCGCGGTTGAAACGACCTTGTCACCGGAGGCAGTTGCAGTTGCCTCCTCTGCTGAAGTCAGCGTCGTCTGGCAGGTGTGGGAGAAAGAGCGACGCGCTCTGGGCCTCAGGGGACGCGAGCAATATGAGGGGGGTCGCGAGAAGCTCAAGAGGGCCGTTGCCATGGCGGCGCTTGAGATCGTGCATCGCTCAGACCATGACTGGAAAGCCGAGGCAGAAGAGCTTGGCCTTGAGGTCCCCAAGAGTGACCACCCCTACATGGTGCAGGTGGTCGTCACCTTCGGCGCTCCCACGGACGACCCCGAGACGAAGCAAAAGCTTGCAAAGTTTTTGGATCGCCAAGCCTTGGCGGTTCAGTGGGTCGTCAATGAGGTCACCGCGAACCCGGAGAAATACACCGCGTCGGACGAGGGCATTTCAGCCTTAGTCGACCTGCTCGACGAGCAACGCGGCATCACCGCAGTTTCAATGGCGCAGCGGCAAACGAATTCCAAGCCTAAGAAGGGATCGAAAGTTCCTTTTCATCTAGGAATTGCTCTGGACGCGCAGAAGATGCGAGATATTCGGGTTTCCCGTGCAAGGAAAAATCTCGGGGAACTAGCCGACGATCGCGAAATCCATCTGGGTTTCGTCTACGAGAAGGGTGATACTCAGAAGATCGCGATGACGATCTCGTCTGATGAAGCCCAGATCGAAGAGGCTTTGCTTACGGTAGATGTTACGGATCCTTTGATCGATCAAGCAGGTGAGCTTCTGCAAGCTGGCGCCATGATCGCGGAAGAGCTGACGGACAAGCCAAGGGTTGAACTGGACGATCCGGAGAATCCGGAGAGCGGCTTCAGGCCCGCATACCGGCACTTCACGTTCGGTGATGGCGATCGCATCGTCGTCTCGCCAATCCTGGCAGCCGCCGGGATCGTCATGGTCGCAACTCCGCATGAACCCATGCTCCCAGAGCGCCTGAACCAGCTATGCCATTTTAGGACCCGTGAGCGGCGGATCATGGAGGCAAACATCGCGGACCCTTCACGCCGGGCTGCGTTCTCTGGCCAATGGGGCGATGTGGGTGACACCGCCGGTGTCTTGCGCTTTGTCGCCACCACGCAAGCCGCGTGTGACGTCGAAGAGGAGCAGTTCAGCGTCCTGATTGAGCCGCTACGATCCCGGGAGGGCAACTTCCCTCTCGATGTGCATCTCGACCGGTTCGCGCCGCAGTTCAGGGGAAAGATGTCTCCAAGGTCGTGGAGAGTACGGCATGCTGAATTCGTTGCGAAGGCCATTAAAGCCAAAAAAGGCGAGAAGGTGGAGCATCACTTTAAAGGACATAGCTGGAAAATCACCGCGATGAAGAAGGATGATGAACGCGATATCCGTGGAATGGGCACAGCAACCGTGGCTGTCATGGACATCGACTTCGTAGCGGTCAGCAAGACGATTGCAGATCTGCCTGTGCAAGACGAGATCGAGGTCAAGGCTGACCGCAACACCGGGATATGCCTGTCCTTCCGCACGCGCCTCTTCAGCTACATCGTCGTCATCCCAGCACGGACAACAGGCGGCGGCCGTAACGCCTCGCTGTTCAGCCCATTCGTCGTGCCCGAAGAGTGAGAAAACTAAGATGCCGGCTTACGCCGGCATCTTATCCCCAGACCATCTTTTCAAAAGATTAGGATAAACATGACCACCGATCTCTCCATCGGCATGGACGACTATGCCTTGTTCACACCTGCCATCAACGAAAATTTCGCGCGGATTGCTGCGGATAAGCAGGACTCGACTGTTCGACGCACATTACCGAACGGGCGGAAGCCGGCTGCGCTGAACTACCTTGACCCCGGCAGTCCCTATTTCTTCTATCCAGCCGGTCTCTACAGCGCTGCCTTCGGCGTTTACGACGCTGGCGGCACGATCGTGACGGGGCGTGATCGTCAACGCACCACTATCATCGGGGATAGTGGCGGGTTCTCGGCCATCAGTGGCGCGCTGAAAGAGCCCTACGGCGTCTTTCGTCGGAAGTCGCTGAAATGGATAGAAGACAACTGCGACGTCGGGCTTATCTTGGATGACCCGACCCGGTCCCTGGACATGCCAGTCAACAAGGGGAAGTCGCTTCAGCATTGTCTTGATACGACGGTCGATAGCATGCGGTTTGCGCTGGCGAACCGCAGCAATCAGGATTTGATCCTCCTATCGGTGATGCAGGGTCGGACGACCAAGGAGGCGAACGTTTGGTGGCCTGCAGTCGCGCCCTACCAAAGCCAATTCGAAGGGATTGCACTGGCGGGCGACACGAAGCTCAATCTTCGGCTTTGGGTTCAAGCGCTGGTCAAAATGCGGGATGCCAATCAGCTAGGCCGCCTCCGTTGGCTGCATGTGTTGGGCACGACGCGTCCTGATTTCGGCGTTCAGCTGACAGGCTTGCAGCGGGCCTTGCGGAGGCACTTGCGGCCGGACTTCCGAGTTAGTTTCGATAGCTCCCTGGCTTTCCGGATCGCGCAGGTCAACAAGCATCTTACAACGGGGATATCGTACCACCGGGAGGGGATGCGGTTCCTGCGCTATCACATTCCTGACCACTGGTCCGCGTTGGACCGCGAAACATGGTTTCCCTTCTCGAGCCCGCTCGGCGACGTTTGTCGGATTGGCGACTTCAACCCGGCCAACCCGAATAGCGCGACGGGATGGGACACTCTCGGCACCCAGATGCTCTCCAACCACGAGGTCTTCAAGGAGGTGACCGCGCTTCGCGAGGTCAACCTGCTAGCGATGGCCGAGGTCACCACGCGTGGCCAGACGCCTTGGAAGATCCGGAAAGCGTGGGAAGGCTTTGACAAGATCTTTTCCAGCGAGACGCCGATGGACGAGATTGCCCGTTATGGCCGCTTCCTCGGCGAAGCGCAGGGGGAGGAAGCACTGGAGGATGACGACCGCTGACGGGGATCGTCGAGCAGCCGTTTAGCGCAAGCGCCGCGAAATCATCTTTTTAAAAGATGGGTCCGCGGCGTTTCGCGTTGCGGCAAGGCTAGTGGATTGACCGGAACGAAAGAGTCCGGTGTGGGATTCACATCGGTGTGCTCGCATGCGAGTCTGCTGCATGCGCACAGGGGTTACCATTTCGGTCTCCGCCGCCGATC
>NZ_JAZHLI010000134.1:0-4689 GCF_036549475.1 Aurantimonas sp. A2-1-M11
GCGAAGGCGGCGACCGCATCACGTTCACCTCGGCGATCTTGCCGAAGTGGGCGCGCCGGACCAAGAGCCTCGATGCCCTGCTGCCGGTTCTCTACCTGCGCGGCATCTCGACCGGCGATTTCCAAGAGGCCCTTGCTGCGCTGCTGGGAAGGGACGCCCCGAACCTGTCGCCGTCGGTGATCGGACGCCTGAAGGACGAATGGACGGACGAATACGATCGCTGGCAGCGGCGCGATCTGTCGGCCCGGCGCTACGTCTACATCTGGGCCGACGGGGTCTATCTTCAGGCACGGATGGAGGATGATGCCGCATGCATGCTCGTCATCGTCGGCGCCACGCCCGAAGGCAAGAAAGAACTCGTCGGCTTCCAGGTCGGTGTCCGCGAGAGTGCGCAGAGCTGGCGCGAACTGCTCGTCGACCTGAAAGCACGCGGTCTCGCCGCCGCGCCCGAGATCGCCGTCGGCGACGGAGCACTCGGCTTCTGGAAAGCGCTCGAGGAGATCTTCCCCGGAACGCGCCACCAGCGATGCTGGCAACACAAGCTCCTCAACATCCTCAATAAGGTCCCGAAGTCGGTTCAGCCGAACATGAAGACGGACCTGCGCGAGGTGCGGGACGCGCCGGACCGGGCGAGTGCCGAAGCGGCCATCGCGGTCTTCGCCGAGAAGTACGGCGCCAAATATCCCAAGGCCGTCGAATGCCTGACCAAGGACCGCGACGCGCTCCTGGCCTTCTTCGACTTACCGGCCGAGCACTGGGACCATTTGCGGACATCGAACCCCATCGAGAGCGTCTTCGCCACGGTCCGGCACCGGACGGTCAGAACAAAGGGAGCCTTGTCGCAGAAGACCGCCCGGTTGATGGTCTTCAAGCTCGTTATCGCCGCATCGAAGACCTGGCGGCGGCTGAAAGGCGATAATCGCTTGCCTATGGTCATCGCTGGCATCAAGTTCACCGACGGCGTCGCGTTCACCGCGACCGCCGATCAACGCGCCGCCTGATCGGCCCCGTCACCCAACTCCGGCCATAGCTCGGCGTGCCCTCGAGATCGCGCAGAGTTCCACAAGCAGTCTCGGCAACGCCGTTGCGGCTATAGCCATTGTCCTCAACGAACAATCTGAGAGATCCGGGCCGCTCCCAAGACGCATCAACGACCATTGGGAAGCTCTCGGGTATCCTGGCCAAGACCGCGTCTTCTTAATCGTCCGCCGCGGCAGGGAAGGCAGGCGAAGCGGCTACAGCGATAAGGACGGCGATTGTGGAACGGATCATGCGGCACTCCATGTGGCCGGTAGGATCGCAGAGTAAGCGCCCTGCGACAAGAAATTGATCCGCCTACTCTGATTGCCGACGGCTCTGGCCGAGCAGTGGAGGCGCCGCTCGTAATAGCTGCTATCGGCTATCGCCGCTGATGGGAGGAGAACCGTAATCGGCCCGACAGTGTCGACTTCGGGACCCACCGCCGGGCCTTGCCGCTGACGAAGAGCCTTTTCGTCAGGACTGGTCCTTCGATAGCACGCCAAGGATTAGGTGGGGAAAGGCGGACTGAAGGTTGCTATCCGGATCAGAAAGTCACCACGCCCGGTCACAGGCAGCGGAATGAACCGGTCAAGGCCACCCACTTCGTATCATACGGCAAATCCTGGAGTGAAGACTGTCCGATGTTGGCACGTCTGAAACCAACCGGCACCGCTTGATCCCTCGTTCGGACATGGTTGCGACAGCCCTTTGCCGATCAGGACTTGGCCGGGGTCGCGCCCATCGGAGAGGATGACGTCGGCGAGCTCGCGCCGATAGTGCCCGCGGGCGCCGGTGCACGTCGCGCCGCGCAGCCGGGGCGCTGGCCGCTGATGCGGCTCGACCGGATCTACTCCTCGACCGGCTTTGCGCTCGCCGCCCGTCGGGTGGACGCGCCGTCTGGCCGGGCCTCCGACCATTGCGCGGTGGTGGCCGATCTGGCCTGGCCGGATGCTCCGCCGAATGAGGGCGGCTAGCGCCTATTGGCTGTCTCGACTCTCGGCTTTTCCGCCGCCTGATCCGGGCGGGTCGAGCGGATGACGATGTCGAGATTGTGGGCAAGGCTTTCCCGACTCGCTTCGTCGAGCGTCTCCAGCGCCGCGGCGACGCGCTGCAGCGGATCCTTCTTGAGCAGCGTGCGGCCGCGCTCGGTCAGACCCAACTCCTCGGCCCGGCCGCGGTCGACGCTGCCACGCTTGGCCACGTAGCCCTTGGTGATCAGCGTGCGGACGGTCCGCGCCACGGCGCCGGACGCCATTCCCTGAAAACGCGCCAAATCGATCGCCGTGCGCAGACGCACGGGCGCTGAATGGATGTAGCGTAGGGCCGCCCATTGCGCCGGGAACAGATTGGACGCGTAGCCCTGCGAATGCAGTCGCCGTGCGATCTGCTCCAACTGGCTGGCCAGGTCCGTCGTGGATATCATCGCCCATTCCGCCGCGATTGGAAGAACTCCTCGCCGAGCCGAGACGGGATCGAACGTCTTGCGTCGTCCACTTTAGCTGGCAGTCATAGCTTCCCAAACGATTGCACCGGGGATTGCTAAAGATGCGTTCAGGCAGCAATTAAAATATGAGCATCCCGGACAGAATTCGGGATCTGTTCGCCGCAAGGCGAGACACAACAGAATGCGTCCATCATGAGCCATGCCAGATCACGACAGCCATCGGCGGCAATATCGCATCTATCCGGCCGTCACGCCGAACATCGCCGTGCCGGAATCCAACAGGGCTGGGTCATCCGCAAAGCTGAAACGGGATACTTTTACCACGTCCCGCGCCTGCACCCAGGCCTGCTAGTCGAACTGCAGACGGTCCGGCGCCCGAGCGTCGACGGTGAGCTCGAGTAGATGCAACGAAGCCGATCGATAGCCCGACCGCGAGTGGCTTCCTGGTTTGTCACGCGCATTCCCCGCTCACGGCGTTCCAAGCGCTTGCCCCGATCAGCATCGTCGATAGTGCGGAGCAATCCGTCGGTGACCTGAGCACTATTAGAGTGTGCGACCGGGGCTGATTGCTGGTCGACCTCGCGCAAGGCTACCATCGGCTTCCCGTGTCGGCGTGCTCCAGCTCGACCCGCGATGATGAAGATCGGACAGGGCGGAATGACCGGCCCCCGGACCAGGAGACGCAGGGAGAGCCGTTCGCGTTGCAAATGCCGCGGTCGGCGCGCAGGAGAGCGCTTGAGGGTGCAGCGCTTCGAGAGTTTCCAGGTCTTACAGTCTTGTGGTGGAGGAGGGCACAGCGAACAGCGCACCCTCCTCTGACGGTTCAATCTTCCGGATGGTCAGTCCCGGCGCTCCTGCCGAAGCTCACGTCTCGACCAGCGCAGATCCCGTCGCTCCTGTCTCAACTCGCGGCGCTCCGCACGAGTATTTTCTCCGTCACGGCGAGCGTCGCGCAGGTCCCGTCGCGCGTCTCGTACGTCTCGCCGATCCTGCCTCACCTCTCTGCGTGCGTCGCGCAGATCTCGGCGTTCCTCCCGGCGTTCCCGCCGCACCTCACGCCGACCGTCATATCGGTCGCGGTCCCGATAAGAGCCGCGGCCACGGTAGTGATCGTCCCAGTAGCTTCCAAACGAGAAGCTGATCGTGGGCACCCCCACGCGCTCGACGACGGTAGGCCCTGTGTAGCGGCGTCCCCTGTCCACAAAGGCAAGGAAATTCGACGACATCCAGCCCCGCTGTCCCGCATATCCGACATCGCACCAGGAGCGACTGTCGAGGCAGCCAAAGACTCTGACGTCATCACCGTTACCCACGACGTTGACGACCGGATAACGCGTCGACGGTCCGGCCCGGAGATTCACGTCGGTGGTCGCGATTGCGGTCGCGGCCAAGACGGTAGTGGATACAGAAAGCGCGCCGAGAAACGCGACAACGCCGGTGAGATTCTCGGAGGTCATCGTTTTCCTCCTTGCGGTGCAGACAGTCGATTGTCTGACTGAACTTGATGGATGGAAGGCTAGTAGAGCGCCACTGAACCCCGGCTGAATGCTTCATTCATGGGGAGCCTTTGCTGCCCCAACGCGTTAGCCGCGGTAGGGTTCGGGGGTAAACAGAGAAGCGGCCGATGTTTGCGCTGCTGTGGGATGAGCGCACAGTGAGAAGCGGCGCCGCTGTGGAGCACCTCGAACGGCCCGATTGCGAACCGGGGTACCGCATCCGAGAAGAGCGCGGTCCCGAGCAGGATGTCGAGGGCAGCTTGTTCGACGGGCAAGAGCACAGTTGTCCCCAGGCAAATTCCAGGCGCGGTCGCCAGCAGCGTTGCCACAGCCGCTCGACCGGCCCCGCGAGAAAGCCGCCAGTAGCGGCATGCCAGACATTGGTCAGGTAAGCCGGCGCCACAAGCAGAAGCAACGCCTCACGCGAGGCCAAGCGCCGTGCCGGGCAGTGCCAGTGCCACAGTCGGCAGACCGGGTCCGACGATGCCTTTGACCGCGCCACCGACTAGGAATGCGCTGACCGCAACCAAGGCCAGAGAGAGATCATGAACCCGTCCGAAAGAATCTCGTAAATAGCAGCGTGCGGCAGGGACCGTCGCCGCTCCCGGCTATCGCCGACAGGGCAATCGGGTGAGTTGGCGCGTGACATTTGGTGCAAGTACTGAATCTGTGGGTTCCCAATTGATTCGATTGGGAGATTGCGGGAATGGCTGTGTCCGACGAGGCGGT
>NZ_JAZHLI010000135.1:0-4636 GCF_036549475.1 Aurantimonas sp. A2-1-M11
CTTCGTCGCCGAGCACAACCAAAACCCGAAGCCCTTCGTCTGGCGCGCCGATCCAGACGCCATCATCGCTGCACGAAGCCGAGGGTTCCAAACGTTGGAGTCAATCCACTAGTTCCGCCGCTTGCGGGCGCGCTCTTCGGTCCGACGTCATCCCGTGGCGAGCGGTCCCTGGCAGCGAAACAGTTGAGAGTTCATGGTTCTCGGGTCGATTAACATAGGTTTGTAAGGATCCGAGCATGCAGAGCTTACGATCAAGAACATTCGACGTTCTATTCGCCGGCTGGACGGCCCTGTTAGGCCTCGGCATTCCACTCCTGGTCCTGTTCCGTGCGCCGGACCGAACGATCAGAAGCGTTTCTCGCCTGTGGGCTCGTGGCGTCCTCTTCGAGTTGAAGCACATTGTCGGTCTGGACTACGTCGAGAACGGCCGTGAGCATCTCCCGGATGAGCCCTGCCTAATCGTCTGCAATCACCAGTCGACCTGGGAGACGATCGCGTTTCTTCTGCTAGTCCCCGACGTTGCGATCGTCGCCAAGCACGAGCTCATCCGAGTTCCGGTCTTCGCTTGGTATCTGAAACGATCCCCAATGATCATAATCGATCGCGAGGTCGGTACGCGTGCACTGAAGATCATGATGTCCGAAGCCAGGGCAGCCCTAGCGCGAGGTCGTTCGGTTCTGGTCTTCCCGGAGGGCACGCGCGGCAGCGGCCGAGACTCTCTTGCGTTTAAGCGCGGCGTGGGAGTGCTTTATTCCAAGCTGAATGTTCCCGTCTTGCCGGTCACTGTGGACTCCGGCCAATACTGGGGCCGCGATCAGCCATTCAAGCGGGCGGGGACAATCACCGTCTCGTATCATCCTCCGATCAGGCCAGGGCTCGCGGCCAATGAGTTCATCAGGGTCGCCGAAGCTTCGATCGAAGGCGCCCGAGATCCACTCGAATGCCGATCATGAAGACGGCCTACCGCTCCGCAGATGACGGCAACGCAACCGTGTCGAAGTGGTTTGTTGCGGCTGCGCCTCAGCATGGCTCTGTTCGCTCGCTACCCCCTGCCGGAGCATCTGGCTGAAAAACGAGGTCCCAATGTCACCGCCTGATTCCATCCGCAACCGCCTCCTGGGGGTGATTTCCTTTGTCGTTGTCGTCGCGGCGCTGAAATGGAGCTACGAGGTGACAATGCCGCTGGTCGTGGCGGTGTTCGTCATTGCTGCTGCATGGCCTATCAAGCCTTGGTTGGAAAAGCTGCTGCCCGAGAGACTTAGCTACGCTGGGACGATCCTCGCACTTCTCCTAATCCTGACAGGCTTCTTTGGGGTGATCTACCTTGCGATCGCGCAGGTCACCCAGACGTTTGCTCAGAACCATGAGCAGTTCCGCTCGCTCTACGAGAGCTACTCAGTCTGGGCGGCTGAACGAGGCCTGCCGGTCCCTGGCGGCGCAAGCGGTTACGATAACCTCGTCGAGATAGCGCAGGCCGTGTTCTGGGACATTTACACCGTTGTCGGCTATCTCGGCTTCGTCGCCATACTGGTGATGATGGGGCTGCCCGAAATCCCGACCTTTGCAAAGAAGCTGCGTGAGCAGGTCGACGCTCGGGAGAACCGGGAGCTGATCGACGCGTTCGAGGAGATGGCGGAAAAATTCCGCCAGTATATTGGGGTGACTGTGATCACGAGCCTGATCACTGGCGTCGCATCGGCGCTCTGGGCCTACTCGGTCGGGCTTGATCTAGCCCTTATCTGGGGCCTGCTGAACTTCCTCCTCAACTTCATCCCGGTGATCGGCAACATCCTCGGCATTATCCCGCCGACGCTCTATGCCTTCGTCCAGTTTGGCGACATCACGATGCCGCTCGTCGTGTTCGTGGGGTACGCGGTGCTCCAGCTTGCCATCAGTAACGTCGTCTATCCGATGCTCCAAGGCCGCGGCATGGCGATGCCGCCGGTGGCTATAATCGTTGCGCTCCTATTCTGGGGCTGGGTTTGGGGGGTCGCCGGGGCTCTCCTCGCGGTCCCGCTGACGGCCGCGCTCATCATCGTCTGCCGGCACTTCAAGAGCACCGCATGGATCTCCAGGATGCTCGCACGCGATGACTAGAATACCGTGCACCGCCGGCGAGAGTGTAAATCCGCCACCGCTGCGGAACGGCCGCTCCGAAACGTTGTCGCGGCCGCTCCCATAACGAGATCGGGGATAGCCCGACGGCTGCTTTTGCTTTGCCGATGCTCAGAAGCTGCCAGTCTCCTTTGGGCCGGTCCTGACGTAGCGGCTCAACCGCTCGATGTCAGACAAGGGGCGAAAGGAGACCGGCAGTTTCCGAGCAGAACGATGGAAAAGCCGCCGTTTCCCTCATCCACACGTTGCAGTCGTTCGCGACGAACGTCGGCGTCGAGTCCTTCCCGACGTTAGAGAGCAGTGTCCACGACGAGAGATGCTGGAGGAACCTCACGCCTGGCGCGACGATCAGCTTCCAGGATGTTAATGTTGGCGGGGTATGGAATTTATGTTGGGCGGCGCAGGGATGATGAGCACCGGTCCGGTATCGCAAGAGGGACGCCGCTCCTGCCAATGGATCACGGAAGAGCGCGACTGGTAGCGTATTCGTCCTAGCGGCGCGTTCCGGCAATGGTGAGGTAAGATTGGACGGTGTTCTGGGCTTGGCGGGTGCTAATTTGGTCTCGCCCATCATTCTTAGTTTTGTGTTGGGTCTCGTAGCGGCTCTCGCGCGCTCGGATCTGAACTTTCCGGAGGCAGTTGCAAAGGGGCTGTCCCTTTACCTCCTCTTCGCCATCGGTTTCAAAGGCGGCGCCAGCGTAGCAGCTCATGGTGTGGATGTGCGGCTCGTTGCCGCTCTACTGTCGGGAATTGTCCTCTCGCTGGTCCTACCTTTTATTGCCTTCGTGTTGATCCGTTCGCTCGCCACTGTTTCCGTCGTCGATGCGGCAGCGGTAGCAGGGCACTACGGATCGATCTCCATCGTGACGTTCGTCGCCGCCAGTTCGCTCCTCACCGGATTGGGCATCACGGCCGAGGGCTACATGGTGGCGGTCGCAGCCGCCATGGAAGCCCCCGCAATCCTCTCAGCATTGTGGCTTGCCGCATACCGCAGCAGCACAGCCGACGGGTTCGGAACTGATCTCTGGCGCGAGATCCTGCTTAACGGCTCAATCGTTCTCCTTCTCGGCGCGTTCGCTATCGGCTGGATCACTGGACAAGATGGATTGGCTGAAATCGAGAGCTTCATTGTCGCTCCCTTCAAAGGAGTTCTTTGCCTGTTCCTGCTGGACATGGGGTTGGTCGCCGGAAGGGGGCTGCGCGGCAGCCAGGGATTGCTGTCGCCCGGTGTAGTCGCTTTTGGTATCTTGATGCCGCTCCTGGGAGCCGGCGCCGGGCTTGCTGCTGGACTGCTGCTGGGGCTATCGCTCGGCGGCGTAGTGCTGCTCATGGTGCTCGGCGCCTCCGCCTCCTACATCGCCGTACCGGCAGCAATGCGGGTGGCGCTGCCTGAAGCCAATCCAGCACTCTCACTGACGTTGTCTTTGGGCGTGACATTCCCATTCAATCTGACCTTAGGGATACCGCTATATCTGATGATGGCTAGTGCAGTGGTGGTAACTGAATGACTAACATGCATGACGCGAAACGCGTGGAGATTATCATCGAAGCTGTCATGGAACGACAGCTCCTGATTGCACTGAATGATGCCGGTGTAAACGGCTATACAATCCTGCCGGTGAGCGGAGGCTCGGGCCAATCTGGCCAATGGACCCGCGAAGGCCAGATAGGACGTGGTAGCGGGATGATTGCCGTTATTTGCTTGATCCGCCCTGAGCGACTGGATGCACTTCTCGCAGCCGCTTTCGCCGTAGTCGAACGACAGATCGGCGTGGTGAGCGTCTCAGACGCAAAGGTGCTTCGGGCGGAGCGGTTCTGACGGGCGCCGCTGACTAAGTAGCGATGGGTGGTCTACGCCAAACCGCCCTTCGCGGGGCCAAGGGGCCGTGCTCGCCTATCTGTCGCGCTACACCCCCACCGCGTGGCCATCTCCTTGCGGCGTCTCCTCCCCTCGACGGGACGAGCGTCACCTTCCGCGTCAAGGACTATCGGCAGGACGGCGCCGCCCGCCATCGCACGCTGACGCTCGCGGCCGACGAGTTCATCCGCCGCTTCTTTCTCCACGTCCTCCCGAAGGGACTCCACCGTATTCGGCATTACGGGGTTCCTGACCGGCTCTGACCGCAAAGCCGGTCTCGATCGCATCCGCAAGCTCGTCGGTGCTCCGCCACCGGCGCCGCCTGCCGACGAGCCCGGAGCCTCGGAACCGTCCGTCAATGTGGGGATATTGCGGCCTAACTGAAGGGGCTTCGTTTAAGCGGCTGCGGTGGCTACCGCGACGCCGACGCGGCGACGCTTGCGCTCATGCTGACGGCGGGAATGCCAATGCGGCAGCAGTCCGCAGCCAGTGCCAGGTTGCGTCGCTGTTGGCCAGTTTCAACAGAAATACGCTGAATGTCGGCGACATTGTAACTGCTCACGTCGGTGGCATTCTGTCTTGATTTGAGGGGCTGGATATGAGTCAAGATTCCCATGACTCACCCGCCCCGACGCTTGCTGACCGACGCTGATAAGGACGCAC
>NZ_JAZHLI010000136.1:0-4600 GCF_036549475.1 Aurantimonas sp. A2-1-M11
CTTCGTCGCCGAGCACAACCAAAACCCGAAGCCCTTCGTCTGGCGCGCCGATCCAGACGCCATCATCGCTGCACGAAGCCGAGGGTTCCAAACGTTGGAGTCAATCCACTAGCAGCGCGAAACCGGCCATTTAAAAGGCATGCGGATTTTGGCGCGACAGTCCGGTCATGGGAAACCTCCTGCGGTAAGCTGCCTTCGGCATTCGCTCTGTTGCGCAAGATTATCTCTTTCGCCTGAAGACCCTACGGAGCTCACTGGGTACTGGCTACGCCACTTCCAGAAGGGTGGAGATCAGGCTCCAACCCCAACCCCAACGCCGACCTGCGGCGCGATGCGGGCGCGCACTTCGTTGTAGACCGGAATGCCAGCCTCGATGCCTACCTCGAAGCTGATAGCGAGCGCATACGGGACCTCTTCGTTGAGTTCGCCGGCCGTGGCCCGGCAGGAGACCCGGAGCAAAAGTTCTCCGTTATCGACGAACACCGCGGCTCGTTCTCCGATCCGGCGCTCATGGAAGAGGCTGCCGCGTACGATGGTTTTGTCGGTTGGCTGGCAGGGGTCTCGCTTGTCGGCGATCCAGTACTTCTCGTCCGTGCCGGGGCTGATATCGAGCGCCGCCCGGCGGTAGCCCTGATGGCGGGCGTTGATCGGCGTGAACCAGGCGAGGGTCGCGGTGAGGGCCCGAAACGCACGCTGGCCGTCGAGCCCTGCTGGAATCGGGATGCGGTAGAGAAGCGCGCTGTCTGCCGCGATCGTACCAAAGCCGAGCAGGGTTGCCCGGTTCTCGGTGCAATCGAGTACCCGCTCGATATCGGGAACCCCGAAGCCGAGCAGGCGGGTGATATCGTCGCGTCGCGCGACATGCTGCCCCGATCCCTGCGGCTGGAAAAAGGCGTCCAGCATCTCGCCCTTTGGCCCCCAAGTCGCGCCATGGACGAGAAGCGCTTTGATGGTGAGCGCCTGGTATTGCAGCGGCAGATCGTCATGATTGGAGCCGCCGTCGCCATCCATCAGCATGTCGAATATCCGATGGCCGGCACGAGTCGCGAGCGCCGTGGCGACGCTGGTTCCACACGAGTAATCTTCGTGCCGCGTGCTACCTCGCTGATCGGGAGCGGCGGCCTTGACGCCGAACAGCCGGGCGGGCCGGTCTGCCGGCGCGATCGTGATGCTGCCGCCTGACCCGATAACACGGACCGGCATCCGGCCACCGTCAAGGAGCAGGTCCGGTTTTACCGCCTTGCGGTAACCCAGCCCCATCGCAGAGACCATGTTCGGCAGGTACTCGTCCGTGAACGGGTCGATGAGGTTGACGGGCAGCCCGCCATTGAAGACGGCGCTCTTGTGCGCCGCGCCGATAGTGAGGGCGTTTATCGCCTCCGCCGGGGAGAAGAGGGTGCGCTGGCTCTTGTTCGCGTTCAAAGCTGCGAGCACAGCTTTTTCCCGCTCCTCGGGATCCGCGTCCTCAAACTCGCGCGAGGTTGCGTAATCGGGAATCACCAGCCGGTCCATCACGTTGCCGGCACTGACCAGAAAAAGCACCCTGTAGTGATGGGCAAGGAAATCGAGAAGCCGCCCGAGCGGGCTCATGACGCGGGCGAACGGACGCCAGCGATCCCCGAGGGAGAGGTTGATCAGGACGACACCGGGCGCCGTTGGCGGCTCCTCGCCGTCGCCGACCTTGATCCGCCGCACGGCGCGATGGATCACATCCACCAGCAGCTCGTCGGGCGGCGTCTGCTCGGAGTTGCCGCCGTCAGGCTGCATCACCGGCTGAACCAACAGCGGCCGGGGTAGCGGCGCCTCGCCCCGCGCGAGATCGCCATGGATGATGAGCGATGCCATCTCCGTGCCGTGTTCGCGGCGGTTGACGGGATAGTTCGCGTCGAGGTTATCCGGATCGTCAACGGTGATGCGGCCGGCAAGCCTGACGTGGTTCTGGATCGGCAATCCGTCGAGCAGGGCGGCGATGGGATCGCCGGCCGGAAGGGGCGCAGCATCGACGCCCTCGGGCGCGTCTTCGCCTTCAGGTTCTTCCTTGCCGGGATGCCGCGCGACCGATTGCGGGCGCAGGAACATGACCTCATCGACGCGCGCAAGCGCGATGTTGGGGTGATCGATCAGCGCTTGCGCCTGATCTGGGGGCATATCGACGAGTACGGCGTCGTACCGGATTTCGGGGATAGTTGCGTCATGGACGACTGCGCCGCCCATTCGATTAATCTCAGCCTCTATTCGGGCGGATGCCCGCGCCCGCTGATCGGCGTTCTCGTGGAACCACAGTTCGATCTCAAAACGCACCGGCGCTCCGGGATTGTGCTGAAGGGACTCACGCCAGTAAATGATCGTTTCCGTCGGCACCCGGTCTTGGGGACCCCATGGCCGGACATCGATTAGGAGTGAGAAGAGTTCGCGCCATTCCGATTTGCCGCGTGGCATGTTTTCGCCGCGCCGGTAGCGGCGCCAGAGGCTGAGCAGCTCCTGCAACGCCTGAACATCGGGCATGGCGAGGTAGATGCGGCCGGAAATCATCTTTTCCGGCTTTTTCGTATCGTAGAAGTCGTCGCTCGGATCGAACTCCTCTTCATAATCGCCGAGATATTCGAGGCCAAGCTCCTGCGCTTGCGTGTAGAAGTCTTTGACCTGTCCGGCGACCTCAAAAACGATCGCGCGTTCCGGCGCAATTGCTGCCGGATCGTCGCGGAAACCCATCAGCTCCTGCGGATTGCCCGCCACCTGCATAAGCCGGTCAAAGCGTGGCGCAAGCCGGACGCCTTGCCTGCCGCGGGCGGGCTTCGCGAGGCTGCCGCCGCCGCGCGGGCCGGGTCTCGGATCGAATGCCTCGGGCTCGGGAAGTTTAAGAAGCGGGCGTTCCGGCATTATCGTCCTGTTCTTCCGTCATTGGACCACGGACGCGGGACGCCCATAATTTCAGTTGCTGCTTTGCGATCTCGACCGGTGTTCGCTCGCCGGCAGCAAGCACCTGACGGCGGGCGACATCGAGGAAAAACTGCTCGGCTTCGCTGAAGCTCACCTTGCCGAGCGTCTTGGCAATCTGCGCGGCGCTAATTCCGAGCTTGAGATCGCTGCGTTCGCTCAGTGCCGTCAGATATGCCGCGAGTTGTTTCTGGCTCGGGACCGGCAGCGGCAGGCGAAGCTGGAAACGCCGCCACACCGCGCGATCAAGCAGTTCGGAATGATTGGTGGCGGCTAGGATCACGACGTAGCTCGGCAGATCGTCAATCTGCATCAGTAGGGAAGTGACCACCCGCTTGATTTCGCCGGTCTCATGAGTGTCACCGCGCTCTTTGCCCACCGTGTCGAATTCGTCAAAGAACAGGACGCAGGGCGTTGTTCGCGCATAGTCGAATACACGCTTCATCCGGCTTGCCGTCTCGCCAAGGAAACTGCCAATCATCGTTTCGTATCTGACGACAAAGAAGGGGACCGCGAGGCTTTCCGCGACAGCCTCGGCGAGAGAAGTCTTGCCGTTGCCAGGAGGTCCGACGAGCAGGGCGCTATGCCTTGGCTCAAGCGAATGCGAGCGCAAGAGGCTTGACCGCTGCTGCTCTTCAATAAGTTGCTGCACCGCCATTAGCGTAACCTCCGGCAGCATGAGATCTTCAAGGTGCCGCCTTGGCGTGACTTCGGTGATGAAGTCACGCGCCCGCGTATTATGCTCAGAAACTACTGTGTTCATGCTCACGCTGCCGCTATGCCCGTTGGCTGAGCGATAAGCTTTCTCGATACGGTCGGCGACCACATTGTGTTGCTTCGCGCGTTCCTCAGCCACAATCGCTTCCACTGTTTTTCTCAGAGCGCTCTTGTCGCCGCTGGCTCCTGATTTCACTAAATTGATAAGGAGGTCACTGCGCGCCATCGCTGCCTCCCTTTCCGCTGCGGCGGCGACCTCTCCGGTCGGCGAGCTCGGACTCCGGGATGTCTATGCCAATGGCACGGAGCCCGCGCAGCACGACGGTTCGGATGTTTTCACCCCGATCTGCGCTCATGAGTGCAACCTGACGCCGTACCCCTTCTGGCACCATGACCTGGATCGGCACCTCTCGCTGTGCATGCTCCCGCTTACCCCCGCTCGCTGGCAAGCCACGCGGAGACGAATTCTTGCTCGCCATGCGAATTCCACCTACGGACACCCGACTCTTCCTATCTTCATGATCTTATAAAATCATGATTGGTGGAGCAAGGAGAAGGATCCCCTTTTCAACAATGGAGACAAATGACAATTTCCGTACAGGCGCGCATGCGAAGCCGCAATCCGTACCTGCATTTAGATGCAACGTCTGCATCTAGGCGAAGGCCAAGCTTGCCTGAGACGTCCGCGAGGGGGCGCGGTGCCGTCCAAGTCGTGGTCAGTTGAACGGCCGCTATTGCGGTTTCGCCGCGAAGCAGCAGACAGGCAGCATTCCGCCCGCCCCTGCCGATTGGTATCAACTGTCGGATTTCACCACTAGCGCCGCGAGATCATCTGGACGCCTCCGGAAACGCCGCAATTTCGTTCTGAAGGCGAATTGCTGGGATTTATGGCGATTGTTTTGGGTTGGCGGTGACGCTGGTTCATGTGCTGGATGGCATCCGATCG
>NZ_JAZHLI010000137.1:0-4361 GCF_036549475.1 Aurantimonas sp. A2-1-M11
AGCACCGCTCGCATCGCAGGACAGACCGCCTTCGGCGCCATCCGCGACATCGCTGCTACGCTCTTCGCACCCGCTGCTCAGACCCTCTGATGCCAGCCACCTGAGCAGTTACGTCGCGGCAGGGGAACCCAAAAGCGCACCGCACGTAATGGAGGCTTTGGACGAAACGAGGATAGCAAAGCATGAGCGCGTGGCGGAAAAGTCCCGCAAAATGGTCCGCGGGGATTTCGTTCAATACCTATCTGTTGGTCGCAGCCGGATTCATCGCGCTTCAGGCGCTTGCTCTTCTTGCCATGGGCCAACCGCCAATCTGTGAATGCGGCTATGTCACGCTCTGGTCCGGCTCCGTCTCGGGCCCGGAGAATTCCCAGCAGCTCACTGACTGGTACACCTACACTCATATTATCCACGGGATTGCTTTTTATCTGATCCTCTGGCTCGTGGCACCGGCTACTCCCATCGGACTTCGGTTTGCAGTTGCCGTCGGGATAGAAGCCGGCTGGGAAGTGTTCGAGAACACGCCCCTCATCATCAATCGGTACAGGGAAGCGGCGCTCGCGCAGGGCTATTTCGGCGACAGCGTCATTAACTCCTTGTCCGACACGGTTGCAAGCGTCGGCGGCTTCGTCCTTGCGCGGACATTGCCAGTGTGGGCAATCGGTGTGCTTGTGATCGCAGCCGAGTTGTTTTCTGCCTACATGATCCGCGATAATCTCGTGCTCAACATCGTTCAACTCATCTATCCGAGCGAAGCCATCTCAAACTGGCAGGTTGGTAGCTGAAAAACTCCTGGCGCAACGCCGCTCATCCTCGGACGGTACGCCCTGTTTGATGCCCGGCGTCGGTCCCAACGACAGCCGCTCGCTCGGCTTCGACACTGAGTGCGACCTTGCCGTCGAAGCCCGCGAAGATGATCGGACCAACCGCCATGCGATTATGGGTCTACTCGCGGGCCTCGTCGGAGAGCATCTCGGGCGGGATTCAACCAGCATCGCTGAAGCGCTCGAGGGTGACAGGCTGATCGACGTCATCGATCGCCTCAACCGATCACGCGGCAGGCACCTTTCGCACCTTGATCCCGACAGCCTCGCGGTCTTCGAGGCATCATCATCGCAACATACCATCTGTTCGATCCTGCGGGAACGGAGGACAATTTTCGCCCGTGTCGGCGCCGCCGCAGCCTCGCAACGCAACTTCAGTGTCCAGCGACATTCGGAACTGACCCCTTGGCGCCATGAGGAACTGACCCCCCCATTGGGTTGCGCCTATCAGGCGTTCGCGGTTTGGGGCGCCGTTGCGGTTTTTTGCAAAAGACCGCAGTGGCGCTTTTCGCGCAGGCGATAGCTGTCGCCGCGGATGATGATGACGTGGGCTGTGGTGAAGCAGGCGATCGAGGATCGCCGTAGCGACCACGGGTGCTTTCTTCGGTCAGATGCTCGATCTCGGCGAGACCCTTCATCGCGGCGTCCTTGCTGGGAATCGGATGACAGACGAGATGTCGGCCGACTTCGATGAAGCAGAGTGCGTCCGACCCGATCCTGCGCACTGATGCAGGTTGGCCTTGAGTCCTTACACGGCAGCGGTTACCGGGGTTGCGACCGCCGCCCCGCGCTGCGCCCTCCGCCAGAGCGGCTTGAGCAGTTCGAGTGCCATCAGCACCGCCAGCCCAGCCAGCGGCGGCACCGCCAGAAACACAGGCTCCAGTGCGGCAAAGCCAAACAGGTCAAGCGCGGGTTGCCAGAACAGTGTGACCGCCAGCAAACTGCCGACGATCGGCAGCACGACTGCCAGCGCCGGGTTTGGCCGGCTGATCGCCGTCAAGATGGACGAGGACATCGAGCGGTCCACCAGGATCAACGCCACGATGCTGATCACCAATGCGGCGAAGGTCATCCCGCGCACTTGATCGCTGGACAGCCCGTAACCGGGGGCGAGCGCAAAGATCGTGGCGGTGACGCCCAGGACCAGCACGCCCTGCAGCAGGCTCCACAGAACCGTGGGGCCGGAAAACAGCGGCTCCTCTGGCGGGCGGGGCGGGCGGGACATGATGCCGTCTTCTTCTGTTTCCGCTTCGAACACCAGGGAACAGACCGGGTCGATCACCATTTCAAGAAAGGCGATATGCACCGGGCCGAACAGGATCGGCATGCCAAACAGCAACGGCATCAGCGCCAGCCCCGCGATAGGGACGTGGACGGCCAGGATAAAGCTCATCGCCTTGCGCAGGTTGTCGTAGATGCGCCGCCCCAGTCGGACCGTGGTGACGATCGAGCCGAAATCATCGTCCAACAGAACAATGCTGGCCGCTTCTCGCGCGACATCGGTGCCGCGGCCGCCCATCGCCACCCCGATATCCGCGGCCTTCAGCGAGGGCGCATCGTTCACCCCGTCGCCAGTCATTGCAACGACTGCGCCTGCGGCTTTCAACGCCAAGACGATGCGCAGCTTTTGTTCGGGCATGATGCGGGCAAAGATGGTGGCATCCTTGACGGCAGTAGCGAGATCAGCGTCAGCCATCTCGGCAAGCTCGGGCCCGGTGGTCACGCGGTCGCCTTGCAAGCCAGCATCGGCGGCAATGGCCTGTGCGGTGGCGGGATAGTCGCCGGTGATCATGATGACCCGGATCCCCGCACTGCGGCATTGCGCGACGGCCTCTGGTACCGACGCGCGCAAGGGGTCGGCAAGACCCACGAGACCCAAAAGGCGAAAACCGAAGTCGCACTGGCTTTTGGGTAGGCTTTCGCCGCGAAACGCGGCCTCCGCCACGGCCAGCACCCGCAGACCTGCCCCCGCCATCTGATCGACCTGCACGGTCAATGCCGCACGCGCGGTGGCGTCCAGCCTGCACAGAACGGCGATCGCCTCGGGGGCTCCCTTGGCTGCGACCTGCCAGCCCTTGCCCGGCGCACCCCAGACCTGCGACATCGCCAGAAGATCAGGCGACAGCGCATAGCTGCGAGACAAATTCTGCCCGGTGCCGGGCAAGGTTTCGCCAGTCCGAAGGTCGGCCTTTGCCAAGGCGTGAAACGCCTTTTCCATCGGATCAAAAGGATCCGGGGCCGAGGCCATCACCCCAGCCGCCACCAGTTCGCGGAACCCCGCTGGCAGCGTTGCGCCCACCTTGGCAACCCTGCCATCGGCCAAGCACAATTCGGAAATCGTCATGCGGTTTTCGGTCAGCGTCCCGGTCTTGTCGGTGCACAAGACACTTGCCGCCCCCAGAGTCTCAATGGCAGACGCGCGGCGCGTCAGCACCCGCACCTTGGAAATTCGCCAGGCCCCCATGGCCATGAACACGGCAAGGACCATTGGAAATTCTTCCGGCAGCATCGACATGCCAACGGCGATCCCCGCGAGCACGCCTTCCAGCCACCCCCCGCGCAGGAGCGCGTAGAGGATAACAACAGCGAGGCTGACTGCCGCGCCCACAGCCGCAAAGACGATGACCAGCTTGCGCATCTGAAGTTGCAGATGCGGCGTTTCGGTTTCCAGCTGACCCAGCGAGCTACCGATGCGGCCGATCTCTGACGCGGGGCCGGTTGCGGTGACCGTGGCCAGCGCCGTGCCGCGCACGATCAAGCTGCCAGAATAGACCATCGGCTGATCCTCGCCGCCGGGCCGCGCGTCGGTTGCTGGGCCAACAGTCTTGCGCACCGGAACCGCCTCGCCCGTCAGGAGGGATTCGTCGGCCGACAGGTCCTGCGCCGACAAGAGCGCCGCATCCGCCGGAACCCGGTCGCCTTCGGACAGCACGATCACATCGCCGCGCGCCACCTCGCGCCCCGCGATGCGCAACCGCTCCCCTTGCCGGATGACCAGCGCGCGTGGGCTTGTCAGGTCGCGCAACGCGTCCAACACCCGCTCGGTTCTGGCCTCCTGCACAACCGTAATGCCGACCGAGAGTGATGCGAAAACCAGCAGGATCACGGCTTCCTGGTGGTTGCCGAGCAAGAAATAGACGACTCCGCCCGCGACCAGCAGAGCCAGCATTGGCTCGCGCAGCACATCGAACACGATCCGCAGCGACGAGCGTCGGCGGGCGCGCGGCAGTTCGTTGAAGCCTTCGCTGGCAAGTCGGGAGGCCGCTTCGGCAGAGGTGAGACCCTGAGGACGAAGAGCAAGGTCGGCTGGATGATCCATGGGCGCTTTCAGCGAACTGGCGCGGGCTCGCCAAAGCACATTATGACACGCCCAAAGCAGCCTGCGCCGTGATGTGCATCAGCGTCAAGAAGGTGCCCCCCACACCCCCAGGGCAATCGGGTGAGTTGGCGCGTGACATTTGGTGCAAGTACTGAATCTGTGGGTTCCCAATTGATTCGATTGGGAGATTGCGGGAATGGCTGTGTCCGACGAGGCGATAC
>NZ_JAZHLI010000138.1:0-4155 GCF_036549475.1 Aurantimonas sp. A2-1-M11
ACCAATCGGCCGGAGCGCTCCGCTCATGATCGCGCGAAATGCGTGCTCACGATCGTCTGAAATCAGCGCTCACGATGGAATGAAATCGACGCTCACGATCAGCGAAATACGCAGGGAATTAAGCCTTTAGCATTATCGGGCAAGGGTCAGGACTGTCAGTCGCAACGAGCCAAGGGCGGGACAGATGACAGGGAGCTTGGGTGGCCAGTCTCCGCGCCGCACGTCCTGACCTTTGGTGCTGCCCCGGGTCCCCGCCACTTTCAGCCGCCCCCATCCTCCGTTGTCCAGACGCACGAAAGCCCCTCGGCATTGTGTGCGCGAGGGGCTTTGGGGTGTTTGGGATGTGTTGAGGAGAAGAAGGGTGTTCTTGCGATTTGCAGACCTGGCGGCGACCGACTTTCCCGCGTCTTGAGACGAAGTATCATGGGCGCTGGGGCGTTTCACGGCCGAGTTCGGAATGGGATCGGGTGCGGCCGCCCCGCTAGAACCACCAGGTCGGCAAATGGCAAGTGAGAAGCTGGTCTTGGGATCCGTGATGTGTGTTGTCTCGCCCCTTTGGGGTGAGCATTGACGAATGAGAATGATCAAGCCGATCGAGCGATTAGTACCGGTAAGCTTCATGCGTTGCCGCACGTCCACACCCGGCCTATCAACGTGGTGGTCTACCACGGCTCTGATAGGGAGAACTCGTTTTCAGGTGGGTTTCCCGCTTAGATGCCTTCAGCGGTTATCCCGACCGTACATAGCTACCCTGCACTGCGGCTGGCGCCACAACAGGTCCACCAGAGGTACGTCCAACCCGGTCCTCTCGTACTAGGGTCAGATCCTGTCAATTCTCCTGCACCCACGGCAGATAGGGACCGAACTGTCTCACGACGTTCTGAACCCAGCTCACGTACCGCTTTAATTGGCGAACAGCCAAACCCTTGGGACCTGCTCCAGCCCCAGGATGCGATGAGCCGACATCGAGGTGCCAAACAACCCCGTCGATATGGACTCTTGGGGGTCATCAGCCTGTTATCCCCGGCGTACCTTTTATCCGTTGAGCGATGGCCCTTCCACGCGGGACCACCGGATCACTATGACCGACTTTCGTCTCTGCTCGACTTGTCTGTCTCGCAGTCAGGCGGGCTTATGCCATTGCACTCGACGACCGATTTCCGACCGGTCTGAGCCCACCATCGCGCGCCTCCGTTACTCTTTAGGAGGCGACCGCCCCAGTCAAACTACCCACCATACACTGTCCCGGATCCGGATGACGGACCGCGGTTAGACATCCATGACGAGAAGGGTGGTATTTCAAGGATGGCTCCACGCGAGCTGGCGCCCACGCTTCAAAGCCTACCACCTATCCTACACATGCCGACACGAATGCCAGTGTAAAGCTATAGTAAAGGTGCACGGGGTCTTTCCGTCTGACCGCAGGAACCCCGCATCTTCACGGGGAATTCAATTTCACTGAGTCTATGTTGGAGACAGCGGGGAAGTCGTTACGCCATTCGTGCAGGTCGGAACTTACCCGACAAGGAATTTCGCTACCTTAGGACCGTTATAGTTACGGCCGCCGTTTACTGGGGCTTCGATTCAGAGCTTGCACCCCTCCTCTTAACCTTCCAGCACCGGGCAGGCGTCAGACCCTATACGTCGTCTTGCGACTTCGCAGAGCCCTGTGTTTTTGATAAACAGTCGCTACCCCCTGGTCTGTGCCACCCTCCCCCACTTGCGTGGAAAAGGGTCACGCTTCTTCCGAAGTTACGCGTGCAATTTGCCGAGTTCCTTCAACATAGTTCTCTCAAGCGCCTTGGTATACTCTACCAGTCCACCTGTGTCGGTTTCGGGTACGGTCTATACGGTGGGGCTATTTCCTGGAACCTCTTCACCGCAAGATCAATCCAATAAGACCTTACGATACACGAGATCCGTCACTCTCCACCAGGCCCACGATTATTAACGTGGTTCCCATCGACTACGCCTTTCGGCCTCGCCTTAGGGGCCGGCTAACCCTGCTCAGATTAACTTTAAGCAGGAACCCTTGGACTTTCGGCGAGGGAGTCTCTCACTCCCTTTATCGTTACTCATGTCAGCATTCGCACTTCCGATACCTCCAGGAGCCCTCACGGGTCTCCCTTCACAGGCCTACGGAACGCTCCGCTACCGCACGTCAAAGACGTGCCCACAGCTTCGGTGTATGGCTTGAGCCCCGGTACATTTTCGGCGCAAAGACTCTTGATTAGACCAGTGAGCTGTTACGCTTTCTTTAAATGATGGCTGCTTCTAAGCCAACATCCTGGTTGTTTTGGAATCTTCACATCCTTTCCCACTTAGCCATAACTTGGGGACCTTAGCTGGTGGTCAGGGTTGTTTCCCTTTCCACGACGGACGTTAGCACCCGCCGTGTGTCTGCCGGATAGCACTTCCAGGTATTCGGAGTTTGATTAGGTTTGGTAAGCCGGTGAGGCCCCCTAGCCCATTCAGTGCTCTACCCCCTGGAGTGTTCATCCGACGCTCTACCTAAATAGATTTCGCGGAGAACCAGCTATTTCCGAGTTTGATTGGCCTTTCACCCCTAGCCACAAGTCATCCCGATCTATTGCAACAGATATGGGTTCGGTCCTTCAGTGCGTGTTACCGCACCTTCAACCTGCTCATGGCTAGATCACTCGGTTTCGGGTCTAATCCGACGAACTGAACGCCCTGTTCAGACTCGCTTTCGCTACGCCTCCACCTAACGGCTTAAGCTTGCTCGCCAGACTAAGTCGCTGACCCATTATACAAAAGGTACGATGTCACCCAGGACGAACCTTGAGCTCCATCTGTTTGTAGGCATTCGGTTTCAGGTACTATTTCACTCCCCTTGTCGGGGTGCTTTTCACCTTTCCCTCACGGTACTGGTTCGCTATCGGTCATGCACGAGTACTTAGGCTTAGAGGGTGGTCCCCCTAATTTCGAACAGGATTTCACGTGTCCCGCCCTACTCGAGGACCATCGGAGACATTATGCGTACGGGGCTATCACCCACTCTTGCCAGGCTTTCCAACCTGTTCCGCTTCTTCTCTCGATGGCCACTGGCCTGGTCCGCGTTCGCTCGCCGCTACTGACGGAGTCTCGGTTGATGTCCTTTCCTTCGGGTACTTAGATGTTTCAGTTCCCCGAGTTCGCTTCTAACCCCTATGTATTCAGAGTCAGATACCTTTTATCGACACCTGTTAATCCAAGCGGTTCGCTAAACAAAAAGTCTCGCCAACCGCTTGAACTTAACAGGCGTCAAAGGTGGGTTGCCCCATTCGGAAATCCACGGATCAAAGCTTATTCGCAGCTCCCCATGGCTTATCGCAGCGTATCACGTCCTTCATCGCCTGTGCATGCCAAGGCATTCACCAAATGCCCTTAAGTCACTTGATCATTCTCATCGTCAATGCTCACCATTCCCGGCCAAGCCCCTTGCGAGGCACACCCGGGAGAGAGAGGTGAGACATTCACGGATCCTCTTCGAACACCGCAAACGCCGGCCAAGATGTGCAATCTCGGCCCGCGTCCTGCAGCGGTGCTCTATATGTGTCGACCAGGTGGCTAAACCCGATCGACGAAAGACCAGCTTCTTGAGACAAACCCCGACGATGTGCGGTCAGGCACATCGATCATGGGACGGAAGGCTTGTTATGACCGGTGCTAAGGCGATGAACCCGTACCGGAACCTTCCATCGACAGATCGTCCAAACCCTGAGCGGGGCATGACCAGCAAGCTGGCCAACATGACGACCTTCGAGATCCGTCTTCTTCTTCACGATGATGATTGAGAACAGGCAGGCACTCGGACAAATGTCCAAGGCTGCAAACCGTTGTCTTTCTCCTGGATGATGATCGCGCCGACGCTGCGGCTGTGGCGGCTGCCGGCAAACCGACAGGCGACGCCACGACCGAAGGAAGTGGTGGAGCTTGTCGGGATCGAACCGACGACCCCCTGCTTGCAAAGCAGGTGCTCTCCCAGCTGAGCTAAAGCCCCAATCTTGGGTGGCGCGCGTCCGGTGCCGTCTCGACCTCCCGGCCGACCATGTCAGATGGTGGGCCCGGGTAGATTCGAACTACCGACCTCACCCTTATCAGGGGTGCGCTCTAACCAACTGAGCTACGGGCCCGATCTGTCTCGCTCACGCG
>NZ_JAZHLI010000139.1:0-4096 GCF_036549475.1 Aurantimonas sp. A2-1-M11
AGGATCAGATCAGGAGGTGGCCGGCTTCAAATCGGAACGGCGGCCGGAATGAAATCGGAACAGGTGGCCGGCTTCATCTTGGAATGCATGGCCGGCTTCGTCGGAATCCGCAGCGACCTCACCGGCGACCTCTTCGGTCAGTTCCTGCCGGGTCTTCTTGGGCCTGAGACGCTCAGGATCGTTGAACGCGTCCTTCAGCCACTGGCGCTTGTCGGCGTCCTCAAGGTCGGCAATCGCGATCTCGTAGGTCTTCGAGACCGAGTTCGTCCAGTTGGTGTGGATGCGGATCGTCGTGCCGATGTCGGAAACGATGAGCAGGGGTGGATTGTCGAGGGCGACGGCGTAACGTTGGAGCTGGGCGAAGGCCGTGTCGAGGTTCGCGTGAGTACCCTTGTACTCCCAGCCGAAATAGCCCCGCTTGAAGACATCGGCAAAACCACGACCGCCGGTGGTCTTCGTCGCACCAACCTCGAAGGCATAGTCCTCGCCGTCGCGGTCCACATCAGTGGGCGAAGGCTCCCCCAAGAGCTGGCAGAGATCATTGAAATGCGACTGCGCAGCCGACCGCTCCTTCAGCTTCGAGTTCGACCACTTCGTAATGAACTCGTGCGGCGTCATGGATGTCGGCGGGGCTCCTTGGCGGGACCGGCAGTTCGCAACATCGGGGACCCAAAGGCAAGGGCGGGTGGGGAGAAACCGTCCAAGTCGGCGAGTATTGAGGTCTGAGCGGGTCTGGTCCCGTTCCGGGCGGCAACCCCTATGGTGCAGGGGGTGCGAAATAGGGTGAGCCTAAACAGGAGGGCCAGGGCAATTCGGGTGAGGAGGAGCTAATAGTGCCGCTCACTTGTCCTGGCTTCTGAGCTGTACCGATAGCGGCTGACACCAGCAACATCCAACCACGGATGCAATCCACATCCTGCCAGTCTCCCAGAGCGGAGTTGGCGGGTGCTTTGCCGCGTCCGTGCCAACCAAAGAAAGGAGCATCATGCTCGAACACCCAAACCCCGTGGCGGACGCCATAGGGGATGCAGAGGAACCACCACGTTCGGAGCTGGCCGTCGCCATAGCCGAACTTCGCCACCGACAGGCTCAAGGGTCCCCTGAGGAGCGGCCCACCAAGCTTCCAGTCTCTCGGGTCACTGTCCATCACGACGCGTTCAAGGTCCGATCCGGCACGAAGGATGGCTATCACACGGCCCGCCTTGAGCAGGCCCTGAAGGTCGCGGGCGATCTCGACCCGATCCTCGTCCTACCCTGCGGCGGCGACTTCGTTCTCGTTGACGGCGAATATCGCCTTGCTGTCTACCGCCGCGCCGGCCGATCCGAGGTTCCGGTTCGGTACTTCGAGGGGACCCCTGAGGAGGCCCTTGCGCACCGAAGCCGGGAGGCCGGCAAGGCTGTCCTGCCGCTGACGAACGAAGAGAAGATGAACGTCGGATGGAGCTTCGTGCTGGCGGACCTCTTCGCGATCAGGGGGACGGCGGACAATGCCGGCATCTCGCGAAAGCAGGTCAGCATCATGAGGAAGGCCAAGCGGACCCTTGGAGACGACGCCTTCGACTACGACGAGTGGTGGCGAGCCCGTGAGGCAGCCCGAGGACAAACCGACGAACCCAACGAACTGGACGAATGGGAGACGAGAATGCAGGAGCAGGCCGCGATATATGCGGATCGAATAAGGAAGGCAGTCGGCGCGAAGATGACGCACAACGCTGAGATCGCGGCAATCACCCTCGGGTTGATCTTGGGCCATAGGGCCAACGAGGTCGTCTTGAACATGTACCACCGCCAGATCGTCTGGGATGACGAGGACGACGGTGATGACGACGACCGCGACCCGATGTCGTTCTGATGGGACGGATGAGCAATTCCTCCGCAAACCCTAAGGTGCGTAATTTACAGAAGCGGACACTGGCCAACTGCATCTCGATCCACGCGGATGGGGCCTGCCTCGGCAATCCTGGTGCCGGGGGTTGGGGTGCTGTCCTTCACCTGCATCGCGATGGAGGCGTCGCCAAGAGTAAGTCCCTCTCTGGCGGCGAACCCGAGACCACCAACAACCGCATGGAACTGAGGGCAGCTATCGAGGGCCTGAAGGCCCTGAAGCGGTCCCATCATCCCGTGGTCGTCATCTCCGACAGCAAATACGTCGTGGACGGCATGTCCTCGTGGGTAGCCGGTTGGAAGGCGAACCGCTGGAAAGCCTCGAACCGGAAGCCGGTGAAGAACGTGGACCTCTGGAAGGAACTCGACACACTGGCCTACTGGCAAGGCGGCGTCTTCTGGCAGTGGACCAAGGGGCACGCTGGGGACCCCATGAACGAACGAGCCGATGCACTGGCGAGTGCCGAGGCGTTGAAGCAGAAGACGCTCAACGGCGGCAGCGCGTAAGCCGGAACGCGAACACCAACGAACATCCCGAGGTGGACCCTTGGGATGTTCGGGCTCGTCCGGGCCGATCAGTGTCTTCTGCAAAATACGAATACGTCCCAGCATCGGACGTGATCGAGGCGGGTTCGGTCGCCGTACGGGAGACAAGCCGGCCGTCCCCCCCTGACGGAGTGCATCTGAGGAGTTCATCGGCCCCCGGTGATGGCGATGGATGACCTCGTATGTGTCCGTATACAGCACATTCAAGCCGCGCGGGCGTACTCACGCACTTTCTGCGCTGCCGCTCCGCGATCAAACTCCGGAACGAGTAAGGCCGGAGGGCAGAGAAATTCCTCAAGCTCTCCCTCGGAATTTTTATGTGGGAGTTGTTCATTGAGTATTATTGGAAGGAAACGTTCCCCACGCATCAGATGTCGCCACATCTCGCGCCCGTCTGGTAGCAGTTCCACAGGATAGGCTACGACCCGAAGCGAGTGAATTATTGGAGCCAACCCGGAAGCTCCTAGCTCACCTGCACGGGTTTTAAGTGTCAATAGTTCTTCTCGGTCCTTTTTAAGGGCAGCTACCAAAAAACTCGCCAACATACGATCTTCTTTGGTAGAGGTTATGGATATATCATTCATCGATCCCAGTGCTTTTCCGTATTTCTTTGAGTATTTCTGTTTCGAGTTCTCCAGCATTTTTAAGGAAAGTACGAGAGTAAGGCCTAATTCCTCATCTGTTCCAGCACTCAAGTATCGATTGAACTGTTGTATCTCGTGTTGAGCGGCTCCAGCGCCCTTTTTATGGATAAAATTCTTCAGGAAACCGATCATTCACGCCCTTTGCGTATTCCATAGGAGAGGTCGCCTGATCGTGACGCAATAGGGGGAGGTCATGCAACCCCTTGTAAATAATACATTTCGGGGAACCGTACTGCTTCGATGCACCGACGCGCCTGTTCGAGCTTGGGGCCACTGGAATAGACCCCGAGGGTCATCCCTTGGCGCTTGTGCCCGACTACGGCCGCGATGATGCTCTCAGGTTGGTCCGCCTGTTCTGCCTTCGTTGCAAACCACCGTCGAAAGGAATGGAAGTTGACACGCGAGCGGCGGTTGCCGGGAATGACATCATCGACACCGACGCTTCGGCGATACTCGGTGAAGTGGTTGGATGCCTTGAATGACTTCTCTCGCATCGATCCCTTTTGGGGGTACGGCCACTCTGGAAATAGGTCGTCGTCCGGTTCTTTATCCGCACAACGTCTCTTCACGATACCTTGGAGATCGGAATGGATCGGACACAGGCGAGGTCCCGGCTCGCTCTTCTGGGGCTTGAACCGGAAGTGACCATTCTCGCAATCTCGAACCGTCAAGCAGACGATTGCGTCGATCCTCGCTCCGGTTAACGCACCTATTCGGATAAGATCGTGCATGTGCTGGGTCGTGTCGCCTTGTAGTAGCTTAAGCATCTCCTCATCTGTGAAGGGGCGCTCTAGCTCATGCGACGGCTTCTGAGGCTCCTTCAGGGTCACGCCCTGCCAGACATTGACCTCGACCTCGTGGCGCTTCTTCAGCCACTTCCAATAGATCGACAGGCGCCGCAGATACTTGTTGCGTAATTCGCGTGATCATGAGCACGGATTTCAGACGATCGTGAGCATGGATTTCGCGGCATCGTGAGCATCGATTTCAGAGGATCGTGAGCAGCTTTCAAGAAGCTGCGG